>CAZXCX010000105.1:0-3946 GCA_964639375.1 uncultured Candidatus Bathyarchaeia archaeon | reverse complement strand
CCGCTTTACATGGCTCAGTACTACACCAACGAGAGCCGCTTAGCCGCTAAGCGAATAGGCTTCTCGATTGACTGGCGAAGAGAATTCAACACGATTACGCCGACTTACCAGAAGTTTATAGAGTGGCAGTACACGCGCCTGAAAGAGAAAGGCTACGTCACGAGAGGCACGCACCCAGTTGTATGGTGCCCAAAGGACAAAAGCCCCACGGGCGATCATGACCGCCAAGTAGGCGAAGGCGTCACGCCCGAAGAGTACACGCTCATAAAATACAAGCTGGACGACAAGACCTTCCTGCCCGCCGCCACGTTCAGGCCTGAAACAATCTACGGCGTAACCAACATGTGGATAAACCCCGACGCCACTTACGTCGAGGCTAAAGTCAACGGAGAAAACTGGATAATAAGCCAAGAAGCCGCGGAAAAACTCAAAGAACAAGAACGCACAGTCAAAGTAAAACGCGTGTTCAAGGGTAAAGAGCTAATTGGAAAAAGCTTCGAAAACCCGCTCACGAAAGCCAAGTTTCCAATATTGCCAGGCTGGTTTGTTGATCCGAAACAGGCTACGGGCGTGGTGTACAGCGTGCCCGCCCACGCGCCATATGACTGGCTTGCGCTGAAGGATCTGCAGGAAAAACCCGAAGTGCTGAAGGATTTCGGCGTGGACGTTGAAATGGTGAAGCGGATCAAGCCGATTTCGCTTATCAAAGTTGAAGGTTTCGGCGAGTACCCAGCGGTCGAAATCGTTGAGCAGATGGGAGTAAAAGACCAGCATGATCCGCGGGCTGATGAAGCCACGAAGGCTTTGTACAAGAAAGAGTTCCACGCAGGAGTGCTCAAGCAAAACTGTGGACGGTACGCTGGGAAAACGGTTAGAGAAGTCAAAGACGCGCTTATAAGCGATTTCAAGAAGCTCGGCGCCGCCGACAGCATGTACGACTTGCCTCAACCAGTGGTTTGCCGATGCATGACACCGTGCATAGTAAAGATACTGTCAGACCAGTGGTTCCTCAATTACTCCGACCCAGCATGGAAGGAAAAAGCCAAAGAAGCCGTAGCCCAAATGAAGATTTACCCTGAAACTGCCACGCAATGGTTCATCGCGGTTATTGACTGGCTGAAAGAGTGGGCTTGCGCCAGAACCACGGGCTTCGGAACGCCGCTGCCGTGGGGCAAGGGCTGGATCATCGAAACCCTCAGCGACTCCACCATTTACATGGCGTTCTACACCATAAACAAGCACATACGTGAGTATGGCATTAAGCCAGAATCGCTCTCGCATGAAGTTTTTGATTACATTTTTTTTGGAAAAGGCGATGCGACAGAACTTGGCAAACAGTCGGGAATAAATAATGAATTGTTGAGGGCTATGCGCGAGGAATTCCTGTACTGGTACCCATTTGACCTCAGGGTTTCAGCGAAAGAACTTGTGCCGAACCATTTGACTTTCTGCATCTTTCATCATGCAGCGTTGTTTCCGCGGGAGCAGTGGCCACGCGCCATCGGCGTTAACGGCATGCTCATGATTGAGGGCAAGCAGATGCACAAGTCGAAGGGCAATTTCGTGACCATGAAGAACGCGGTTGAGCAGTACGGTGCTGACGCCACCAGATGCGCGCTTCTGTTGGGAGCCGAGGGTATGGATGATCCTGACTGGAGAGGTGAGAACGCCGCGGATATTCAAGGCAAGTTGGAGTCCCTGCGTAACCTTGCTTTGAGCATGGTTGAGACGGCTAAACGCGATGAGGTGACGCATTTGGAGAGGTGGCTTCTTAGTAGATTGCAGCAGCGCATTGCGGAAGTCACAGGGAACCTTGAGGAGTTGAAGACGAGAACAGCTTTGGAGATTGCACTGTTTGAAGTTTGGAATGATTTCCGCTGGTACATTCGCAGAAAAGGAAAAACTGAAGCCAAAGCAGTTCAAGAAGCTTTGGAGGTGTGGCTTAGGCTTCTTGCACCCTTCGCGCCTTACGTATGCGAGGAACTGTGGAGTGCGACGGGAAAAGACACGTTTGTTTCTTTGGCTGAATGGCCGCGGGTTGATGAAGACAAAGTGGATGTGTTTGCTGAGGAACGGGAGAACCTGATAACCGACTTAATCGAAGATACGTTGAACGTTTTGAAGGCCACGAAGATTTCGCCTACGCGGATATGCTATTACACGGCTGCCAGTTGGAAGTGGAAAGTGTACCGCAGTTTAGTGGCAAGGGCGGTTGAGGGCGAGGTCAAAGTCAACGAGGTCATGAAGGAACTTGCGAAAGACCCTAGCTTAAGGGAGAACATGAAGGCGGTCGCCAGCTTCGTCGCGAAAGTGTTAAAAGCTTTAAGCAAGTTGCCCAACGAAAGAAAAGTGCGCATTGCAAAGATTGAATTGGCCAACGAGAAGGAGATAATTGAGGATGCACTAGGCTTTTTGAAGGAACGATTTAACGCCCAAGTCACGGTTTACAGCGAAGAGGACAAAGCGCGCTATGATCCTAAACAGAGGGCTGCGTTGGCTACGCCTAGTCAACCAGCAATCTACGTAGAATAGGAAAACGGAAATATCCTCTACACGTAATCATGTATTACACAGTAACTCGTGTCTGAGAGAGTTGTTATGCCACAAAGACAGCGAAGATACTCTTTGAAATCAAAAGACGCCAAGCTAATCCTAAATGAGGTTTCTGAAAGGCTGAAGGTTAATGTGGAAGCCCTTTTTGGTTCAAAAGCAAACGTTGAAGTCGTCGAAGTGGATTTCGGTCAAATCTATCTTGTAGGTGGAAAACCGTTATTCTTCAAAGTTGAGGCGAGGGTTCTGCCGACGTTGCTTTTCCAAGATTTCGCTACACGAGCGGCTAAGGTCGTGGTTGACATGGGTGCTGTTCCCTATGTTTGTAAAGGTGCTGATGTTATGGCGCCTGGCATTGTGCGCGTTGAAGGTAAATTTGGCAAGGGCGACCTCGTTCTGGTTGTGGATGAAAAGCACGGAAAGTCACTCGCTTTAGGAGAAAGTCTGTATGACTCAGAAACAGCAAAGAACGTTAAGCAAGGCGCAGTCGTCAAGAATTTTCATTTTGTGAGCGACAAAATCTGGAACTTTGTTAAAACGCTGGCTGAGTAACCTTTGGATATTCTTATGAATGGTTGTTGTGCGCTGGCGGTTTGTGTGTTTTCTATTTTTCGGTTTTGCGTATTGTTTTCTTGTTTTTTATGTAGTAAATCGCGGAGGCAGTTCCGCCTGTTGCTGTCATGGCTATTGCGGCGACGATTATTGTTGGGAAAGGCTCTGCTATGATGAAGTAGATTGTTTCGGAGATTTCATTGTTTCCAGCTTTGTCCGTTATGTAAACTGTGAGGGTGTGGGAACCGTAAGGTAATCCAGTCAGGGTTATGTTTCCCGTGATGGTTATGTTTGCTTGTCCGTCTAGGCTGTAGCTTATCCAAGAGGTTGTTTCACTGACGGCGAAAGTCAACGGCACCTCGGTCACATCGTAGGTTGTGTTCTGCGGTGACAGGATCGAAATGGTGGGGGAAATAGTGTCCTTTGTGAAGTAAACAGTGGCGGATGCGCCGATGTTTCCAGCTAAGTCACTTGCGTAAACCACTATGCTATGCAAGCCGTCAGGCAATCGGGACAAGGTTGTTTTTCCAGAAATTGCAACGTTTGCTCTTCCGTCTATGCTGTAGCTGACCCACGAAGTGGGTTCACTCAAAGTAAACGTTAGCGAAATGTCTGTGTCAGAATACGTTTCGTTTTTTGGCGAAACAACTACTATGGTGGGAGATGTTGTATCTGGCGGAGGAGATGAGGGAGAAGATGGAAAAGAATATTGAAAAGATGGGGGAGGAGATGGAGGCGGCACTGGTGGAAGAGGCGGAGTATCCACTGTAGGGTTCAAATACGCAAATTGCTCACTCAGTGAGCTGATTTTATTCGCGTTTGTTACGTTGTTCCAGTCCGAGCT
>CAZXCX010000104.1:0-3949 GCA_964639375.1 uncultured Candidatus Bathyarchaeia archaeon | reverse complement strand
GGTTTCGGCCAAACAATCTCGGCGCCACATAGCCTCAGCGTAATGCTGGGCTAGGCGACACATGGTTTCAATAATGGATGAAGCCCTCCAATTGGAAGTTGACCAAAAAGTTTTGGAAGTCGGCGCAGGGTCAGGTTGGCACGCCGCCACAATAGCGGAGATAATTGCTCCGAAAGAAGCCCCTCGTAGCGAGTGGGGACATGTCTACACCGTAGAGATAGTTCAGGCTTTGGCTGAAAACGCGAGAAAAACCATAATGACCACAGGTTACGCCGACCGCGTAACAATAATTAACGCTGACGGCTCCAAAGGCTATGCTGAAAAGGCTCCTTATGACCGCGTTATAGTCACGGCAGCAGCCCCCAACGTGCCCAAACCGTTAGTTGATCAGTTGAAGCCCAGCGGTATCTTGCTAATCCCAGTCGGCAGTGTTTCCCTCTTCCAGAACCTTTTAAAAATCACAAAAGAACCAGACGGAAAAATCAAACAGGAGAATCTCGGTGGAGTGGCTTTTGTTCCTTTAATTGGTGAGCACGGCCACAAGCTCTAGTTTCTTACTTCAAATTTTATCCCATCTAGAAATGATTTATTATTAAAAGACGAGGTTCACCCAAACCATTTTTCTAGAGTGGTTTTTCCTTCAAGTTTCTTTGTGCCTTCTCGCATTCTTTCTAATGCTCTTCTCACACGATTCTCTGAGAAGTCTTTCTCTCTGCAGAGAAAATCAACAACGCCTTCTATGTTGAGTTCTTTCCATTCCAGCTTGTAGTCGGCTCTCACTTTCGGGTGCAAAAATATCTCTCGTATTCTTTGAGGGTCAGCTGGAAACTCGGCGTTTTTCAAGTGTGGCAAAGCGTTTTCCAAATTTTCATGCTTTTTTATCAGTTTTAAGGCAGTTTTAGACCCTAAGCCTTTTACGCCGTCGGGGTTGAAGTCTGTTCCAATCAGGATGGCTACGTCTATCAGTTGCTCATAAGTTATTCCACATTCTTTAAGGACGTTGCTTAACTCCACCACCTCAGGCGCGACATTCACGTAAACGTTTTTGCCAGGAAGTTTTCTTCGACCAGAAACAGTCAAGTTTCGAATCAGCCTAGGTGCTCCAAAAAGCAAGCTGTCATAATCTTGGCTCGCACAATAATCTGAATCCCCACATCTCGTCAGGTGCGCAGCTTGTGCTTCTCCTTCGCTGGGAGCTTGAAGCCAAGGGATACCCATAAGAGAGAGAAGCCTTTTGCTGTCTTCCGTCATGTAATCCTTCAAGCGAGATGTGGCTTGTGCGTACACGCGGGCTTCTTCAACTTTGCCTTTGGCTAAAGCTTGCTCGTACTTAACTAAAGCTTCTTCCTTTACTTTCGTGCGCCTTTTTATTTCCACTTCCTTAAGAGCGGGTGGAACACCATCAAAGACGTAAATCGGCTTCATGCCCATCTCCGCAAGGTTGCTTGTTCGATAGAGCAGACCGCTTAGGTGGCTGGTGACTTTTCCAGTGCTATCCTTCAAAGGTGTGCCGTCTGGCTGGCGAATTATGGCGAGAAACTGGTATAAAGCGTTGTAAGCGTCAATGGCGATTGATTTTCCACTTAAATTCTCTAGTTTAACAACTGTTTTTGGAACAATAGCGCGAAGGTTTACTCCCAAAATAACCCCGTAGAGTATAGGCGAAAAACCACAATAATAAACTTGCGAAAAGCAAACATAGAAGATATAAGGAAGACTTGAATTAGAGAGCCGTCACAGAGATGAGCGTGATGTCCGAAGGCACAACATTATCCTTAGTTACATGCACGAGTTGTGGTAAACCCATTCAGCCGGGAACAGAGGCAACCAAATTCTTTTGTCCCAACTGTGGAGAAATACAGATAAAACGTTGCGGAAAGTGCAGAAAGTTTGGTCGCACATACAAGTGTCCAAAGTGCGGTTTTATAGGTCCATAAAAGGCGGACTATGTAATGGGTAGCATAAAAGTTGTTTACAAGGTTTTTCCAGAAGATGTAGTCGATAGTTTTGATGGCTTGAAAAAGAAAGTTGAAAAATGCCTGCCTGAGTTTTCTTCTGTTGAAGGCTACGGAGAGGAGCCTATAGCGTTTGGGTTGAAGGCTCTTTTAGTTCAGGTGAAGTTTCCAGAGGATAAAACAGGTATTGTGGACGAGTTTGAAAGTGCGCTTGGGAAGATAGAGGGCGTAAGTCAAGTTCAGACGATGATTGTGCGAAGAACAAGCAGATAGCTGATTAATGTTTGCGTTTCTTCAAGTAGATTGCTAAGACTGCGCCGATCACAGCCACTGACGCTACGGAAACTATGACCAATGTTGTCGGGAACGGAACTTCAACGCTGAAATAGACCGTTTCAGAGGTTCCCATGTTTTCAAACGTATCCTTTGCGTAAACGGTTATGTTGTGCAAGCCGTTCTGTAAGCCCGTGAGCGTCGTGTTTCCCGTGACGGTTACGGTTTCCTGCCCGTCAAGACTGTAACCCATCCATGAGACTTGCTTGTTAACCGTAAACGCTAAAGAAACATTGCTGGAAGCGTACGTCATGTTTCCCGGCGAAACAACCTGAACCAAGGGCGGGACGGTGCCGTAGCCGAAGGGCGTGTACTCCTCGTTTGTGGCGTACCAAGTTTGCTTGTACTGTTCACCTGTCCTGATATACTCATCAATACTAACACCCTTGATGGTGAACCCTCCAATAGCATAGAGCCTGTCGTTTACGACCGCAACATTAAAATCAAGGCGGGATGTCGGCACAGCAGCGCCAAACGTCCAACTGTCATGCTCAGGATCATAAACTTGATTGAAGCGAGACTCTCCATATAACATTTCGGTTAAAACGTAGATTCTTTTAAGCGCATTCACGCCAGTGGTTGCTCCTGCCGCTCCATGCCCAACATCCGACGGCGGAGATGCTCCGAGACGCCATGTGTCAGTTTCAACGTCGTAAATCTGGTTCTTCATGTTTGAATCTGTAATGTATATCTTATTATCAACGACGGCTGAGATATAACTAAGTCCCGCAGTAGGCATAGGCGTCTTAGTGGTCCAAGAGTCAGTTTCTGGGTTATAAACCTCGTTAATAGCCAAGCGAGAACCGCTGCCAGTACCCGAGCCGTCGGGGACAAATCCGCCTATAACATAGATTTTGCCGTTTACCACATTAGCTGATATGTAACTTCGAGGAGTAGGCATGGCTGTTTTGTTTTCCCACGTGTCCTTCGCCGGATCATAGACCTCGTTCGCTCCGTCTGCTCCGCCTATGCAGTAGATCTTGTTCTGGTAAACCGCCGTGGCGAAATGGGCTCTGGCAGTAGGCATGGGCTTCCTGAAAGTCCACGTGTCCGTTTCCGGATCATACTCCTCGTTCGTGCCCGTAACAACTCCGTTTTCTACGAAGCCTCCGATGGCGTATATTTTGCCGTTCACCACCGCAACGCCCAAGCTGCTTCTTGCCAAGTGCATCGGCGCCTTCGACACCCAAGAATTCTCAACAATCTCAGCGGAGGAAGACACAGGCTTAGCCACGATTACGCATGACGCTGCTAGGAAGAAGAGGGCGAGCAGCAGCACGATAGTTTTTCTCATGCGCATCCCTGATGTTATACTAGGGTTGGTTCTGTGATTAAAGTGTTTTTGTAAAGGTTTCTTGACCAAACACGCCAGCAACGCGCTTTTTTAGTCAAGAAATCTTGACAAAGAACCAGCACTTTAATCTACATTTCAGCCTTTATATAAGGGGGCTATAGTCTTTTCCGAGCACTAGAGAACACGCAACCGCTGCAACGAACAACTTGAACGTATCCGTTTTAGGATTAGCTCTCTTCCTTGATTGCTTCGCCGAATATGCGTTTTAACTCTCTTTTCATCGTTGCAGTGTCATGAGTCAAACCGAAATAGTCCGCAAAATAATCAGTCGTCCTCAGAGTCATGGAACGCCCAGCGCGTTCAGCCG
>CAZXCX010000103.1:0-3961 GCA_964639375.1 uncultured Candidatus Bathyarchaeia archaeon | reverse complement strand
GCCATGACCTTAATGAGACCATGCAGAGGTAACCGAAACATCCAAAAGCATGGAATAGTGGCCGAGGTGAGGTAGCTTGGTAGCCTATAGGCCTGTGGAGCCTAGCGCCCGGGTTCAAATCCCGGCTTCGGCCCCACCTACAGTGACTGTACATGGACGCCTGAATGAAGCACTGCCTTTTCAAAGTCTCTATCACCGTTTCGGTTTCGTCTCCAAGATACTCTGTGTACGTGTTTTTGCGGTTTGCTCGGTGCTTTTCTGGAACATCGCCATAGCCGCCAGCGCATGTAGACACGCAAGCTGTTTGGGTTTAAGTTCACGGTGAATATGCTCAGCCCAAGTGCCGCATATACAGATCTGAAATAGACTACGGCTCATGATTGAAAATATTAGTCGGGGTGCGAATAAACTGTTATATATTACGACACAATATGTGCCATATGCTGGCGAACAACTGTTGGACAAAGAAACAGAG
The DNA here is from genome assembly GCA_964639375.1 of uncultured Candidatus Bathyarchaeia archaeon. Classification (GTDB taxonomy): domain Archaea; phylum Thermoproteota; class Bathyarchaeia; order Bathyarchaeales; family Bathycorpusculaceae. The sequence continues at coordinate 3,486 of CAZXCX010000103.1, read as the reverse complement.
GAGAAAACAAAAAATGCCGCAGTTTCGAGAGCCTATTGACAAAAGCTAGGAGGAATTACCAGATTTGCGCAAGCAAAGTAAGTCCAACCCAAATTTCAACAGAATCCTACTCAAAGCAATCGATGAAGCCTTATCAGCTTTGGGAGAAAGCCCTAAAAAAGCTATATATTATCACTTGAAAATCACCTACCGCATAAAAAAGCACGAAATTCCATACAAAATTGAAGAATTTGAAGAAGCAATAGAGAAAATTTTTGGTCTCGGAGCCAGATGCCTCGAGCTTCTGTTCATGAGAAGTCTCTACGCCAAAATCGGCGCCATCTGCGACTGGTCCGCCTCGGACTGGGTCAGCCCAGAAGTAACATTTACTGAATATGTGCACTTGATGAAGCAGAACTTTGAAAAACAAGGAACAAACGAAACAAAAATGGAGGTTTTGATTAATGCAAACGAAGAACAAGAACAATACACTTGAGGGTAAATTCACTGCTCTGGCGAATCCCATAATCGATCCCTGCGAAATCAAAATTACTTCAAAAAATAGCGAGCGCAAATATTTTGAGGTTAGAGGAAAGAAAACCAAGTGCAAGAAGACAGAGCAAGAGCTGAGGCAGGAACGGGAAAAGCTCAAAGTTGTCACAGAAAACGCGGGCATTTCGCTAGTGATAATTGGACGAGACTATCACGTGCTATGGAGTAACAAAGTCACAAGAGAGATTTTTGGCGATGTAGACTCTAAGCCCTGCTATTTGACGTTTTACAACCGCAATGCCATTTGCCCGGATTGCGGTGTCAGAAGAATTTTCGCGAAAGGCAAGCTCTTTAACAAGCGTGAATTCTGTTATACGGACGCCAAAGGCAACACAAAATGGCTGGACATCACTTGTACTCCAGTTAAGGATGAAAATGGAGTAACTATAGCCGTATATGAACTTGGCATACCCATAACAAAACGAAAACAAGTTGAACAGGAGCTCCAAGAAAGTGAAGAAAAGTTTCGCGCTGTTAGCAACTCTGCGCTGGATGCAATAATTCTGTTTGACGATGAATACCGAATAGTCTACTGGAACCTTGCCGCAGAACGAATCTTTGGATATACTAAAGAGGAAATTATTGGCGAACGAGTCAGCGAAAAAATGGTGCCTCACCGTTTTCGCAAGGACCACATTGAGCTAATGCAAAAACTCGCTAAGGGTGAAAGTCAACACTTTTCTGGAAAACCTTTTCACCTTCCAGCTCTGAGAAAAGAAGGAACGGAATTTCCAATGGAACTTTCCGTTTCACGAATGAAACATAAAGATAAATGGTGTTCAATGGCCATCATCAGGGACATCACCGAACGCAAGAAAGCGGAACAGGCATTAAAGGAGTCTGAAGAAAAGTATCGGAAGCTGTTTGCGGAGTCTATGGACGCCATTTTTGTTGCCGATGCAGAGACGGGGATAATACTGGACTGCAACCGTGCCGCGTCGGAGTTAGTTGGCCGTGAAAAATCGGAACTTATTGGCAAACATCAGCGAATTCTCCATCCCACGTCTGAAATTGAAGGAGAATTCAGCAGAACCTTCAAGACGCATCTAAAAGAAAAGGAAGGGCAACGGCTAGACACGCAAATTATAACAAAAAGCGGAGAAATCAGAGACGTATCAATCAAAGCTAGCCTCATCGAGTTTAACGGCAAGAAAGTGCTTCATGGAACGTTCAGAGACATAACAGAGCGTAAGAAGCAGGAAGATGCGTTGAAGCAGGAGCGGAATAAGCTTGAAGCAATCACACAAAGCATTGGCGCAGGCTTTGTAATTATTGGTAAAGACTATCGCGTGCTATGGGCGAACAAGTTCATAAAAGAGTATAAAGGCGATGTAGAGGGAAAGTTGTGTTATGCGACGCTTAACGATTTAGATCATGTTTGCCCAGATTGTGGTGTTAAGAAAGTATTCGATGATGGTGTGCTAAGAGATGCCCACGAATACTCCTCAATTGATATTAAAGGCAACCCGTATTGGGTTGAACTTATTGCCACGCCAATTAAGGATCAAGATGGAAATGTTACAGCAGGGGTAGAAGTTGCAGTAGACATAACTGAAAAGAAAAACTTGCAGAGCAAACTTGCTGAATATTCACAAAACTTGGAAAGACTAGTTGAAAAAAGAACCGAGCAACTGAAGGAAGCACAAACTAAACTGCTCAAATCTGAGCGCTTTGCTGCTATCGGCGAACTAGCTGGGATGGTTGGGCATGACCTGCGTAATCCGCTGACTGGAATAAAAAATGCCACTTACTATTTGAGTAAGAAATACGAAAAATCCACTGATTCCGATGCAAAGGCAATGCTAAACCTCATTGAAAATGCTATTGATAATGCTAACCGAATCGTAAATGATCTTCTAGATTACTCGAGAGAGTTACAGCTAGAGCTCGTGGAATGTTCACCAAAAAGTCTTTTGAAGAATGCTTTAGCTATGGTTCAAATTCCAAAGCGCATCAAAATAATAGACCACACTCAAAATGAACCAGTGATTAAAGCTGACACCACCAAGATCGAAAGAGTCTTCATCAACTTGATCCAAAACGCTTTAGATGCCATGCCCGAAACGGGATCACTCAAAATAAGTAGTAGAAAATTGAAAGGTAACGTGGAAATTGCCTTCGCGGACACGGGCACGGGCATTCCCAAAGAACTAAGGGCAAAGATTTGCACGCCTTTGTTCACCACGAAGGCTCAGGGCATGGGTTTTGGTTTAGCCATATGCAAACGCGTCGTAGAGGCTCACGGTGGTAAAATCGCTGTGAAAAGCGCTGTGGGCAAAGGCTCCACGTTCACCGTAACTTTACCAGTTGAGCCTAAATTGGAGGTGAAAAAGGATGCATAAACACGCGAGAATCCTTGTTGTCGACGACGATGAAAGCATAAGAAACTCGTTAGCAGCCATACTGAAAAATGAAGGCTACATGGTGGATGTGGCTAAAAACGGAAGCGAGGCCATAAAGAAATCCGAAGCCGTACTCTACAATGTGGCGCTGATAGACATACGACTTCCGGACATGGAGGGCATAGAACTTCTGACTAGAATGAGAGATGCGGTTCCCAAGATTCGCAAAATAATAATAACCGGTTATCCTTCGATGCAAAACGCGATTAAAGCCGTGAACAAAAAGGCTGACGCCTACATTCTGAAACCTATGGACTTAGAGAACCTTTTAAAGATAATTCGCGAACAGTTGAGGTTGCAAGAAGCTGAAAAGAAGTACAGTGAGCAAAAGGTTGCCGCGTTCATCGAAACACGAGTCAAAGAATTGGAGACTTTAGGCTGAACTGAAAGGATTCCAGATTCCTTTTTTCGCAGAATGTCTGCTTTTATCATCTATTAGCGATAATTTTTTGTTATTAGCAGATAGTAATGCTTAACTGTTCAGTTTTCTCTATTATTTTATCCCACTGGCAAATCCATGCCGACGGACCCAACGGAAGACCGCAAGTCCCAC
>CAZXCX010000102.1:0-3980 GCA_964639375.1 uncultured Candidatus Bathyarchaeia archaeon | reverse complement strand
AGGCTGAATGAGTTAATATAACTTTTTAACATGTACATGTATAGCTAACTAATAACTTTCAATTTCTTTTCAACTTTGAACAAAAGGCACTCTCCGAAAATCTAGACTACGATCTACAACTCCCAGATATTTAGGTTCTATAGCACTTTAATGGCAAGGAATGGACTTTTAGTTGAGGTATATCTGCTGCAGGGAAGGATGCCCAAATCCGTATTTGCCAGACACTGCTTGAAAGAGAACATGGAGAGTTTAAGGCTAGGATAATATTGAGCTTAGAGAAGCTTAAAATAGCCTTTTTCATGAAACTAATGTCTAGCGGTCGTCGTCTAGTTGGTTTAGGACACAAGCCTTCCAAGCTTGCGATCCCGGGTTCAAATCCCGGCGACCGCACCAAACCCCAAAAACTGGATGTTTAGCGCCATTTCTTAAGGAAATCCGCTGCTTTGGTTCTCAGTGTTCTTCTTGAACTACCCAGCTGCCTTTCAACAAAAGAGAGTACTTTTTTCTTTTCTTTTTCTTCGATTTTGTCGAAAAACAAATCGAAAACCCCGATTGCTTTTTCAGCAATAACCCTTTTGCATTCTTTTGTTAAGTGCGGGGTCACAGAAATATTCTCAACTTTCAGAAGCTCGGCCGTTATTTTGTGAAGGAGATGGGGTTTTGCTAACGCGATTTTTCCGGAATTGCCAACTACATTGGCCACAGTGACCATATACTCGTTGTTCAGGAAGCCATAGTATTTATCGAATATGGCATCAAACTTCTGGTCCTTGTCAACCTTGGCTAGATTCGCGATTATAGCCATAGCGTTCCATGTCAGGATTCTATACTTACTGTCTAGGAGTTCTATGAACGCATCCATGTAAGGATATAGCTTCTCTGGGTGCTCCTCACTCAAATCCATTAACACTTTTGCACAACCATATCGAACGGTGGCTTTTGGTGAGCTAATACCTTTGAGCAACACAGGAAGCAAATCAAAGTCTTGTTTAACCTTTTGGTGCAGTTCCTCTTTTGTCAACGTCTTGTTTGCAACTTTTATCAGCAACTCATTTTCCATGAGCAACCCTTTCTTATAGTAAATTGGACAATGGCTATTTTTTGCTTTCCAAAAAGTCTTTTCTAATGATTGAAGGTATAGGCGGCAGAATTCTGGCTTCCTCGAACCTTGTTTTTACTGTTTCTGTTATTTGGGATTTGATGAATTCTTCGTTTTCAGGATCATTTATCCAGAATAGAGACTCGATCTCGGTAGCCCATTCTTTGTTTCTTACAAGAAACCTAATTTCCCTTCTCCTTTTTTCGTTCACCACAACACGAGAGTGATTTCGGAGAACACTCTCAATCACTTTCTTCGCTTTTTCAACGTTAAAAGTGTAATCAATGGAAAAAACAATGGATGCAACGGTTTCTTTTCCACCGCCCGTGAGATTGACTATTTTGTCTTTCAACAATGAAGAATTTGGAATGATGATTTCGTTTCTGTCATATGTTTTTAATTTGGTTGTCCGGAGACTTATTTCTGTGACTACGCCTTTCATGTTGCCAACCTGAATAATGTCTCCGATTTTGTATGTTTTTCCTGATATTATGAGTAGTCCTGAAACCCAGTTTTCAATAAAATCCTTAAGGGCAAAACCAATCACGAGCGCACCAACACCCAGACCAGCCAAAAGCCCCGTTACGTCAACCTTGAAAGTCCACAAAAGCAAAACAGCCGCTATGGAATAAATGACTATCTGAAGAAATCGTTGGGCATTACGCATTATCCTCTTCCCTTCTGGGGTTCTGCCTCCAGCCATTCTCAATAGTAATCGGTTGAAAATCCTCACAAAAACAAAGGCGCCTGCAACTATTATTGCAGCTTGGAGAATTTGAAACATGATACCAGATCCAAACAAGTCAAGCATTTTTGATTACCTGCGCATACTTCAATTGTTTTCAATGAGAAATAAGCATTGCGAGTGCGCATAGCATCGAAAGAATCTGTTCCGATACAAGAAAGCTATCTAAACTTGGAATTAAGCCAAAGATAAATCATAACGGCTTTTCCAGAATAGCTGAACGTTACGGAGTGCGACAATTTTGGCTAACTGAAGTTAGCGAGCGAGCGCTGATAGATATGGGGTATTACCAAATGACTAGTTACATCCACTTCTTTCTTCTGAAGTAAATCAGCATTACGATTGCCATTATAAGCATTAAAATCAAGATTGTTGGGTAGCTCCAAGCCTGTTCAAGTTCAGGCATATATCTGAAGTTCATTCCGTAAATGCCCGCTATAAAGGTTAGAGGAATAAATATTGTAGCAATTATTGTTAAGACCTTCATAACTTCATTCATGCGATTGCTTACGCTTGAAAGGTAAATATCAAGCATTCCAGAAAGCATATCACGAAACGTTTCCACGGCATCGATTACTTGAATTGTGTGGTCATAGACATCTCTCAAATAAATATACGTTGATTTGTTGATTAACGGCGATTCTGACCTTTCTAAACGATTTATAACTTCTCTTAAAGGCCAAACCGACTTTCGCAAGAAAACCATCTCTCTTTTCAAATCATGTAGGGTGTGCAATGTTTCTGACGTCGGATTGGTGACCAGTTTTTCTTCTATTTCTTCAATTGTTTCGCCAAGTTTCTCAAGGATCATAAAGTAGTTGTCAACAACAGCGTCTATCAAAGCATAAGCGAGATAATCAGCACCCATTTTCCTAATGCGGCCTTTGTTGTTTCTAATTCTCTCTCTGATTGAATCAAAAACGTCTCCTTCCTTTTCCTGAAAAGAGATTACGAAATCAGGTTCGAGAAGTAGACTAATCTGTTCAGTTTTTGTTTCATTTTCCTTGTCGTCAAACCGGAGCATTCTCAGAATAACAAAAATGTAATCGTCAAAATCCTCCATCTTGGGGCGCTGTCCTGTACTCGCAATGTCTTCTAGCACAAGGGGATGTAGACCAAAATGCTTTCCAATTTGTTCCAATATTTCTATTTGGTGGACGCCGTCTATATTCAGCCATGTTACCGAGGGCTTATTTCTGAAAGATGAAACTTCCTCAACCTTATTGATCTCTTTTTCCTGGAAATTAACTTGATCATAGCTTATTACTGATAACTTTACTCTCGCGTAACTTTCTTCACCCACATGGACTATGGTTCCTGGTGGAAGACCGGTTTTCTGTGACCGTCTGGGAATTAATCTTCTGATGGCAGTGCACCTCAATTTGATTTCGTCTGCGAGAATTTATAGGTTTCAGCCAAACTATAACAGAGAATTTTTTTAGTATGTTCAAAACAAGCCAATTGAACATCACGCTCTAGCGCTCTCGGCAAGTCCCTCCCCCTCTCACTTATAGACTGAACTTTAGCGCGGCACCATAGCTTGACGGCTGGACGGCTAATGTTTACAGCTCTAAGGCGCCTACTCCCTCACGTGTAGAAACTGAACGGGAGATGAGGTTTAGCCGCGGTGTTTTCCTTTCGGCTATTCTACAGTGCTTGATTTTATGCACAGTTCCGCGCCAGGAACCACGTGAATCCACCAGTTAAGCGCTTTGAACGAATCATCGTAGTACACTACGAGCCTTGCCACTGAGTTGATGGTAGCGTTAACTGGAACAATGCCGTTCCATGTCAGAGTCGCCGTTTTTTCAGGCTGGAGTACCAGATTCTGCGGTGTCCCGACCTGAGACCAAGATGCATCTTCGAAAGCTATGTTTACACTCCAGTTGCCTTCGGTTTTGCCAGTGTTTTTGAAAGTGATTTTCACTGTGAAAGCTTCGCCTGGAGCTTTATCGACAACACCATCTTCTTGATTATGAGCAAAAGTCAAAGAGTTACTTATGTCAGTTACCGAAAGATTAACGACAACGAACACCAGCACTGCAATAAGGAATAGTAGGGCATACTTTTTCGCCATTCTCCTTCCAACTCCTACCACTTTCTTTTCAGTTACTCCTATTTATTATTCGTTCTGAA
>CAZXCX010000101.1:0-3989 GCA_964639375.1 uncultured Candidatus Bathyarchaeia archaeon | reverse complement strand
TAGTCTGACCTCTTCTTGTTACTTTCACGATGTTTTCCATACGTTCTGCCTCAGATAGTAGCTTATATGTACTACCATAAAAGTTTTTCCTACCATTTGCGACAAATAGGATTAATTCATTTCTCAGGATAGTTGCAGGCACAACCATGCATGGGTTCGAATCCCGCCCCATCCACTCAAAGCATGTTGCTATAGTGCGGTTGCGCTGACCAAGTAAATCTTTTTTCTGTCGGATACGATTTTAATGCTGTAATTAGTGCCTTTTGAATAAGTGTAGGTCACAGAAACATACACGCTCTCGTTGGGAGGGATCTTTTCAATTGCAGGAGTAGTTGTGAAGGCTTGTTTTTCGTTGTTTACCCATACTTCAGCAATCGCAAAATCCACTGTTCCAGAATTGTTAACAACTACATCAATGGTATTACCGCCTGAAAAGGCCACGCTCGATATTGTTAGCTCCTCCTTCCGTGGAGGCCGTTTTGCTTTTGGTTTCATCTTTCTCCTTTTACGCCATATCACAGCAATTACTGCAACTATAACAACCACGATCACTATGATAGCTATGTATAATAGCAACTGTTGCTGTTGTGTCGTCTGTTCAGCATGTAGTTGTTCTGCTGCTTCTGCCTGATCCACGTAATCAGCCGCATTCTGCAAACTTGATATTGCTTCCTGATAGTTTCCTTCATTTGCGAAATAATGCGCCTGCGTGTATTCGTTTTTTGCCTGCTGTAAGAGTGATTGCGCTTCTGCGCTTTCATAGGTGGCGTTAATAGCCGCGTTTATTTTGGTTTGGACCTGTCTCACTAAATCCGTGAAGGCCTTTTCGCTGGCATCAAGAATTTTTATTGTTGATGAGGGAGAGTTCCAACTGAAAAATATGTAATTCTGTACGCCGTCAATACCGACAAAATAACTGTGCTCACCTGCACTTACATTTGATGGAATTTCGATAGTTATTGCCTCAAAGGTATAACTGCCACCACTTGCAATCGTTACAGCATTAGCGGATAAATCACGACCGTAAAAGGCGTCTGAAGCCATCCAGTCAAACTGAATGCCTACATATTCTATGTCAAGCTCATCAGTGGAATTGCTTTGAAAAGTTATGTCCACATTTACTCTGCCGCCTTGATAAATCGTTTGGCTTGACCAAGACAGCGACACAGAGGCTTCATCCTGGTTAAGGGCAGACACGAGACCAATGCTGAGAATACAAATGATGCTGATAGAAGCAACGACAAGCGTGATTGTAAATGACTTCACTCAATCTCCCCCGATGACATCAAGTGTATTAACTTGCTATTATCAACTTGCTATATATGTCTTAGGCATACTGAATTTTATGGGTTAATTAAGCCCTATCCCTTTTTTCTTAACCAAGGATTTCGCAAAACCCGAAAACAGTTTAAAACTTGAGCCTTTACCACCCAACCAAGAGACAACAACTTTTTTATTTAATCATACGATATTTTAACTCGATTTCTAAAAGGAGCTGAGTTTATGAAAGAACTAACCATAAGAAGCCCAGTCTTTGAAAATAACAAGCTTATCCCTGCGAAATATACTTGCGATGGTGAAGACGTAAACCCTCCATTGGCCATCGACGGCGCACCTGACGAAACAAAAAGCATGGTTTTAGTAGTTGACGACCCTGACGCGCCCATGGGCACTTGGGACCACTGGATAGTCTGGAATATCCCTCCTACGAAAAAGATAGAGGAGAATACCGTGCCAGGAACTGAAGGAATAAACGATTTCAGAAAACATTCTTATGGTGGACCGTGCCCGCCCTCAGGAACGCATAGGTATTTCTTCAAAGTCTACGCCTTGGATGCGAAACTTGATTTAAGCTCGAATTCAAGGAAGAAGTATGTGGAGAAAGCGATGCAGGGTCACATACTCGCCAAAGGCGAGCTCGTAGGTCTTTACCGTAGGTCTCGATAGATTCTTTGGGCTAATCAGTAACGCGAAAAATGATAGCGCACTTGCGATATGAGTTGCTTCCATAGAAACCAAACAGGTTTACCTCTGCGCTTGCGAACCTGCAAAAATTTAATAGAAGAATCCTGAGTAACGGTAGTTCGCGGTCGTTGAATGGAAATTGAGTCAAAGAACACCATTTGTATTGGGAATTATACTTATCGCGGTTCTTTCTGTGTCTATTATCGCAGCAATTGAGTGGTTAGGCAGCGTCCACTTAACCTCGGAATTTTTTGTCGGTGTCGAATTTGCCTACAGTGGCAATATAAGTGACTTGAAGGATTTGGTGGATAAGGTGAAGAATTATACGAACCTTTTTGTGATAGGCTCGCTTGAGATATCGTTTAATCAGACTGCACTAGATGAGGCATGTGACTACGTCGTTGATGCTGGACTCTATTTAATTGTTTTGTTTACAGATAGTGAGATGTACAGTTACCCAATCTTTGATTGGATGGTTGAAGCGAAGCAGAAGTACGATGACAAGTTCTTAGGGGTCTACAAGTACGATGAACCTGGAGGAAACCAACTGGATAAGGGTCCTTCTCTTCTTATTGAGAGTGGGACAAATTACACCGATGTAGCGGCAAACTATACTAACGCTCTGAATTTACTCGTAGATTACTATATGAATTACAGTGATAAAGTGTTCACTGCGGATTATGGGCTTTACTGGTTCGATTACAAGGCAGGATACACCGCTGTTTTCGCCGAGTTCGGATGGAACCATAGCAGACCATTGCACATAGCGCTTTGCAGAGGCGCCGCGACAGCCCAAAACAGAAGTTGGGGCGTTATAGTTACGTGGACGTATAATGACACGCAATACCTTCAGTCTAGAGATGAGCTTTACAGCGACTTGAAATTGGCTTACGATGCTGGAGCGAAATACACGGTAGTTTTCAGCTATCCCCAAATTGGGCGTTACGGAATCCTAACTGAGGAACACTTTGAGGCTTTGGAGAAATTTTGGAATTATACGCATAACAACCCCCACAGTCATGGGATTGATGAAGCTGAAGCGGCTTATGTCCTTCCTAAGGATTATGGCTTTGGTTTTCGCCGTGCCAGCGATACTATATGGGGCTTATGGGATGCGGATGAATTATCTGGAAAGGTTTGGGCTGACGTGAACAAGCTGATAGACCAGTATGGTTCCCGCTTGGACATCGTTTATGACGAGCCTGAATTTGACAGCGCCCTTAGAAAGCGCTATGATGAGTTGTTCTTCTGGAACGAAACGGTATCATAAGAAATGTGGTTTTAAAGAAAAAGAGGATAAAAAACGGCCTTAGTAGTTTTCGCACCAAACCTCAAAATAGCTTCTCGGGTGACTGCACACTGGGCATTTCTCGGGTGCTTCGCTGCCTTCAAAAACGAAACCGCAGTTTCTGCATTTCCACTTTATCGGCTTGTCTTTCTTGAACACTTTTCCTTGTTTCACGTTTTCCAGCAATTTCAAATAACGTCGTTCGTGGTATGCTTCCACTTTTGCAACCATGCGGAAGGTTCTGGCTATTTCGCTGAAGCCTTCTTGTTCAGCTACGTCTGCAAAGTTGGGGTAAAGTGTTACCCACTCAAGTTTTTCTCCTTCAGCTGCAGCCACGCTGTTTGCAGTAGTAGCCATCAAAAAGAAAACGTTCCGCACTATCTCCAAAAAGCGCGTCCTTACTAAAAATCAGCCTCACAACAACACGTTAATTCCTTCTTATTGCAGCGTTTTTGATAAGGCTTAATAGCTGCTTTCTGCCTTCTTTTCCATCATAAACGTGTGATACGGCTATGGTAGACGTTTGGCTTCCCTACGGAAAAAGTGATGTCTGCGTCAGGATTCCAGCCCGAAACTTTCTCGGCTCAATAGAGCCTAAAGAGCAGGCTGGCGCGCCCGACGCTAAAGTTGAAATTGAAAGAGCCTTAAAGGAGCCCATTGGCTCTAAACGGCTAAGCGAAATCGCCCAAGCAGAGCATAAAGTTGCCATAGTAGTGGACGACTTCACCAGAAGCAC
>CAZXCX010000100.1:0-4016 GCA_964639375.1 uncultured Candidatus Bathyarchaeia archaeon | reverse complement strand
GGAAATAGCTCAAAAAGCGCCGGGAGTTAGATCTTAATCCACGTTTAAATTCCACACGAAAACACCCTATAAAATGCAACCTGTTTACTCCTAAGAATCATAGTTCAAACTCCACGCCCGCTACAACAAGTCATGGATATTTTTGAATGTTTTCAGTCACACTAATGTAGTTACTATCTAATTGGGTGGAAAAGAGGTTTGGCACCCCTCTGCCTTCTGGAAAATACTTGAGTAGTACGTGCTTCGGGAGGTAACGTGTTAAAGGAAAAGTTGAGTTACAATTAGCACTATCATCACGGATACTATCAGCATAGGCAAGAGTCTGAGCGCTTTTTTGTTGAATTTTTCCGCGTCTTCTATTTTCTTCTTATCCACAAGTCTCATAATGTAAACGGAAACTGAAAGGTTGTACAGGAAAATCGCATAGATGGCGATCATCATTCTGTCTGCAAATGTCAGATAGCCTGTTGGAGGAATGCCATTCACAAGAGATAGATGAAAGGCGGTGGCAGAAAGGAGTGTCGTTACTCCCAAGCCAATTCGTTGCGCAAAATTGTTTGGTGATATAAAAAAGGCAAGCAGGGCAATCGTGGTGATTACGGAAATTGGCAAGACGCTTTTGATGAAAGCCGAAATGGTGGGTCTCTGCAAGACTACTGTGGAGACAAAACGTGAATATGTTTCCGTGCCATACGAGTGTTCATTGATGTTGGTTTCGAAGCTGGCTATGTTCCATCCTGTCACGGTGGCTTCCGGGTCAATTGTCGAACTGGCATCTGAAGAATAGACGAGTTGCGTGGAGTCGAGGAACTTGTGTTCTAATTGCACGGAGAGCTCCTGATTTTCGAATGGGTATTGGGTGAAATCAAAGGTTTTGATGAAATCGCCTCTGACCCTATATTCCAAGTAGCCTTCTTCATCTGCTGCGATTTCGTACTTGGTTGGTGCACCATTGATAAATTCGAACTCTTTAACCTCGCTTAGACTGATTTCAGATGGGTCAAAATTGAACCATAAATAGAAATCCAGTTTGAAGCTGCTTGCCGCCAAGTCTACCTTCTCAACATTTACAAGCCAAATCCCAACTTCAACTTTCACTACGGTTTCAGCGTTCACAGTTTTCAAAGTTGCTGTTCCAGCCAACAAACAGGCAAAAAGTAACACGATGACTGATAGCCATTTGCGCTTCATCCAGTTGCACCCTCTTGGTTTCAGTTTTGCTTGTTTGAGTCTTATTTTGATATTGCTTGGAGAGTTCTATATTTAACTGACACTTACGATAAGTGAGTAAAAACATTGAAGGAAGAAATGGAGTCATTGCTTGATATCAATACTTTTTCGCAGCTGTTAATCCCATGTGACGTCCCATTGACCCCTAACTTCACCCAAGTCTTTTGGCAATGAAATTGTGAAGTTCACATCTTTTGAGGTCTCGGATAGGATGTCTCCGATGTTTACTGTCTCTCGCTTTATCTCTTCATCGCTCGCGCTTATCGATAGCTTGAAAAGTGTGACGTCAAACGTTACGTTCTTTGCGTCTTTCTTTCCAGTGTTTTCGAGGGTCCCTTCAATGTAGTACAGACCGCTTTCACCCTCATAATGCCCGCCAACTTCGCTCTTAATGGAAGCCTCGGTTTGCGTGGGAACGAATATTGTGTCCTTTGGCATAAATGCGTTTAAAACAATTGTTCCTGCGATGGAAACCGCTACTATGACTATGATTGCAATTAATATTTTCTTGTTCAATTTTATTCCTCCTATAGACTTCTGATGTTTATTGAATTGCGCCGAGTATTTAACGCGCGCTCACGATAGGTGAGTTTAGGTTTATAGAAAGAAAGATAAAGAGTCAAAGCGGAGTTAGGAGTATGGATAATGCTGCTTTAATCGTGGCTGAAGTTGTTTCGGCAATAATCTGCTTCGTTCTATTGAGGTTTATGATAAAACCCTATCGCACTACAGGGGAAAGTCGATACCTTGGTTTACCATTGGGATTTGGTTTTTTGGGCGTGTCATACGTTTTCATGGGGTTCGCCTTGTATTTCGAGTCGTTTATTTTTGTTGATGACCTTAAATGGCTTCAGCTTTTCACGCAAGCTTATGCGTTTGCTTTTCTTGCTGCAACATACTATTTTTCGAAGAAACCTCCCGAGCGTACACGTTTGTGGTGGAACATTACTTATGCAGGGTTAATTTTCGCTTTAGTCGTTTCATACTTGGTCGTGTTCGAACCGCCAATGTTCGGGTTGCCCAGCTACAAAACAGTAGACGAATACTTCAGAATCTTCAACATCATCTGTCTCGCATACATCTCCATTCACACATTAAGAAGTCACGCGACAAGACCTGATCCTAAAACTATTTGGATTCCTCTTAGCTATCTATTGCTCGGTTTCAGTCAATATTCTTTTTTGATTTGGTCGATTGATTCAAGCTTCTCGGCATATGTGGGCGCCCATGTCCTTCGGCTATCAGGATTACTAGTTTTGCTGTTTGTGGCCTACCAAGCTTTCTACGGTACGCGTGAAGCGTCCCCAAAAGAAGGGATTCGGGATGAGGAAGCTTCCACGTAGAGATAAATTGAAGATTTATGGGGACTTGCTTTTCATTCTTTACAGTGAAGCGAAGAAAGAGAAGGTTGTTCTCACTCGTGTTCAGTTGAAAACAAATGTTCCTTTTGACCGTCTAAAAACTTACATTGCTGACCTCAAGGAACTAGGTTTGATTCTGGATGAGCCCTCACTGAAATTGACGGATAAGGGTAAACTGTACCTAAGCGAGTACCAGACAGTTCTTGATTTCATGAAGCGCATGGGCTTAGCCTATGGGTAGAGTAAGACTGCTTGATTCTTCCTCGACTGCAATAAATTAGCCTCATAGTTGAAGAGTTGTTTCTGCCATGTTTCGACTCGCAAAAGAGCAGATAGAGGCGTGGATTACTGTAAGGGCTTCATTTTAGCATTGTCCTTTTTGTTGGTTATTTTTCTTTTTGGCATAAAAACACTCACTTATCGTGAGTGTCGCTTAAGTAGGGAGCACACTTGATTCTTTATTAGATAAAGGAAGTGAGAAAATGGAGTTTGAAATTAAGCACAAACCTGCTTATGCATTGCTTGTGGCACGGCTAAAACCTGAAGAGTACATTGTTGCGGAGTCGGGCGCTATCGCTTTCATGTCGCCAAACATAGAAGTTAAAACTAGATCAAGAGGCGGGTTCTTGTCAGGCTTGAAAGTGAAAGTTCTCGGGGGACAGAGCTTCTGGGTAAATGACTTGTATGCTCGTGGCAGTTCAGGAGAAGTTGGGCTGGTATCCGCTCCAATCGGAGACATGGAAAAGTTGAACGTGGATGGCGGTGGCTACGCTATTCAGAAGCAAGCGTTCGTTGCTTCATCTCCAGAAGTTGTAATAGACACCGAGTGGCAAGGCTTCAAAGGCTTTTTCGGTCAAGGCTTGTTCCTGCTTAAGGCTACTGGTCGAGGGGACGTGTGGGTCAACGTCTTTGGAGCCATTGAAAAACGAACGTTGAAGTCTGGAGAGCACCTTCTCGTGGATAATTTTCACCTTGTTGCTTTCAGCAACACCTGCAAGTATGGAATACGAAAGGTAGGTGGTCTCAAGGCAACTCTGTTCAGTGGCGAGGGCTTGGTTATAGACGTTGAAGGACCAGGAGACGTACTTATTCAAACGAAGAACGTGCGAGAGTTCATCGACTGGTTGTGGCCAATGATAGAACCCATGGTCAAGAACGAAATCAAAGACGAGGTCTCTTCGAGTCAAGGCGGAAATCGTGGATTTAAATTCGGTAAAAGTTTCTAAAGGAACTAAACGCCCCCACTTTTTTTAATACTTAATGTTTGCAAAAGGGACTTTTATGTCAATAAAAAAGTGGATGCTCATTGTGAGTTTCGTTGTACTCGTTGGCGCCTTAGGCGTTGGTATGTATTACTTTTTAAGTAGTGCATTTACGCCTCCCGTTGACGCATCGGGCATAAACCTTTCACCTACTCTAACAACC
>CAZXCX010000099.1:0-4026 GCA_964639375.1 uncultured Candidatus Bathyarchaeia archaeon | reverse complement strand
TAGAACTGCCAGGCTATGACCTGAGAACTTTAAAGACCGCAGCGCTAGGCTTCAGTGTTTCGTTCCGCGGTGCTTGCCACCTCAGAAACGGTGCTTATTCTCCTGACGTGAAGGGTAAAGTGAACCGTTTCAAGATTGAGAAGGGCAGAGGCAAAATGATCGTGGGCGATGGAAACCTGTACAACGTCATCGATTCCCTAATAGTGTGCAAGTTCTCAAGAGGCACATACTACGATGGCTTGAAGGATTTGGCGAACTATTACACACTAGCTACTGGCATCCCAATTACAGCGGAAGAACTTGATAAAGACGGCGACAGAATAGAAAACCTCGCAAGACTCTTCAACATCCGCGAAGGCAAAGGCACAAGGGAATACGATACGCTGCCTTGGAAGATAAAGAACACTCCTGTGCCTGAGGCTGGACCAGCGAAAGGCATGGTCGTCAGCGAGGAAGAATTTCAACTGGGACTGGACGATTACTATGCGGCAAGAGGCTGGACCAGCGACGGCATTCCAACAGTTGAGAAACTTAACGAGCTAAATCTTGGCGAATACGCCTACATAGTAAAAGGAGGAAAAGCTTAATGGTACGTCCTCAAGACAGAAAATTTGTCTCAGCAGACCCTGAAAAATGCGTAGGCTGCATAGTCTGCGAATACGCATGTTCAATGACGAACGAGAACACGTTCAACCCAACGAAGTCAAGAATACGCGCTCTACGCTTGGGGCCACTCAACAACATGGCTGTAACATGCCGACACTGCGAAGACCCCGCATGTGTGACTGCTTGCCCAAGAGACGCTTTATCTCAAGAAGAAAACACGGGAATAATCATGGTTGACGAGGAGGCATGCAACGGTTGTGCTTGGTGCATCAGCGCATGCCCATTCGGAGCAATGATGATGCATCCAGAGAAAAAAGTGGTGTTCACATGCAACAGTTGCAAAGACGAACCTGACGGTCCACAATGCGTCAAATGGTGCCCTGAAGAAGCCTTAACTTTTGTCAACGCACAGCAACTCGCTCAAAAATCCAGAATATCAGCCGTGAAGAGCTTGTTCCAAGAAGCCAAAGAGAAAAAAACAGAAAGCAAATAACAAGCGGCAACAAGCGGGTTCTTTTTTTCTTCTGTTCGCTTATGCGTGAGTGCATACTCCAAATCACCTACTTAGAACCCTGAGTCACTCTCATCCAAAACCAAGCTTCAATCCAATTCTTAGATTCAGACCGTTCCTTCAACTATAGTAATACTGCTAGTAGTTTCACCATTAAGGTTTGAGATAAATTAAAATTAGCTGTCACACGATACTGTTAACTTACAGGACATGGCGATATTTTTATATCAATTTTTGCTGTATAACCTGTTCTTTCTGTTTCTTGCTGAGTGGTTCTCGGGTACGTGACTTGAAATCTTCAATTTTTATTTGGTTTTTTCTCTTATATTCTTGAAAGAGATTTTTCAACGTCTTATATGTCATAATTTTCAAAGCCATATTCTCCATCATAGACCGCATAGCAGGCTCCTGAAATCTTCTATAAACTAAATCCTCCCTTTCTTCGGGAACCACTATAACCCTTAATATTCCAGTTGATTTTATGTTAGAACCTCGAACAATAGCGTCTACTATTGACGTTGAATGTTCAACCTCAAATTCTGCAATTATATCTTTTCCATCATGCCATAAAACATCAATGCTTCTAATTCGCTTAACTTGATTTTCTGTATATTGCTTCAGTGTTAGAGAAGTAAAAGGCAAAATAGAACTCAGAACCTTTTGTTCAAAGCACTTATAATATTCATCATTTGCTATATCAACCTGATAACCAGCTTTTATTCCTAAACTAGCAAGATAGAAAACCATCTCTTCATGTTGTTGCTTTATTTTTTCGACAAAAGGTTTGATTTCCCACTTTCCACCTTTTGCGTGAACTGCGTTTTCCTTCAAAATATCTAATATGGTGTTTTGTTCAGGGGTTAATGCATTCTGAAATCTGGTATAGACTTCGGTAAGAACTTCTGTAAAAGACACTCTCCTTTCACGCATCAATAAGTTGACAATTGCTTCGTCAACTCTCTTGTTTAATGGAATATCTAAACGATGGTCGCTTGGATTAGTAAACCACCATCCTTTACCCATGAGACTTTTTTGACCTTGTTTTCCAACTTCCATTTCCACTAATTCAAAAATTTTTCCCACGTTTTTGTTGAGAATTTTCTTGACACTCTCAGGTTGAAAATCCATTACCAAGCCATATTTTCTTAATTCTTCATAGAGTATAGGGTCAATCGAGTTCTGGATAAAAGTATAGTGCGTAGGTTCACCTCTTTCAGCAATAATCCTCTCTGCTACATTAACAACAAGAATTTCAACCCTTTTTTGGTCAATAGTTCCATAACCTTTCTCATGCTTTATTCGTGGTTTTTTAAATCTAAAGAAGTAATCACCTTCAAGCGAACCATAAGGCTGTAAGAGACTTTTTGCAGAAGGGCGTGGAGGCGGTTGATAGATAATTTTTTCAAATTCGAAACCAGCCATAACCACAGACCTGAAAAGAATGTTACGATATTTCAGTGCTGGATTGTGAAATGTAATAGTACAGTATCTTTCAGGTTTCAAAACATCAAAAACTTTTCTGAAAGCAACATAAAGCATGTTTTCATATTCTTTTTCTGTTTTCCTCTGCTTTGTGTTTTCAACTATTTCCCCTCTTGCTATTTCATCGAAGTTGTCCATAAGTCCTAACCAGCAACCCCACATGAATAATAATTCGGCGTATTGAATGGAGTGCCCATATGGAGGGTCTGTTATTGCGTAATCAATTGTGTTTTCACCTAATTCTTCCAAAGCCTCAATCGCTGATTGTGTTAAAAGAAAATGTTGCTTTGTTGCCTTTTCCAGTTGTTCAAAATTCTTTGCTTCTTTAAGAGTTTCAAAATGTTCGGGCAAGTCTTCCTTTGCCTTGATTAAGCTTTGTCGTTCTTCAACGGCTCTTACAAATAAATCCCAAACATTCGATTCCATGTGGTTTTCGGCATACCAATAACTTTGCTGAGTCCATGCAGAACTAAAAGGGCGAGTTGGTCTTACTGGGGTCATTCTCGAAGCCAAATGGGTTAAAGATGAAAAAGCGTAAAGAAATGCTTCCTTTATGTCAGGCTCTTTAATCTTCTTTATTCGGTCAAGCAGTCTAGCTAAAGCAATAAGATTCCTTTTTGTGAAGATACCATCAACTGATTCATATTTTTGTTTCTCTTTGAATGGTATCCCATTACTGTAATATAGACGGTTAGTTGGATACCAATATTTGCTTTTACCATTTTCCTCAAAAAAATCCTCTAATTTTCCTTGTTCAATTTTTTCATATAAATCAACATCTTCCTTATTTACTGATACTATCATTTTGCCATGATGTGGACATTAATAACGAACATCAACAAGTTTTCCTTTATCCCAAGTGAAACAAATAGCAGCCAATTTACTATCTTTACATTTTCTACATGATGTAAGATACAAGTTGTTAATTTCGTCTTTAACTTCACGCTCTATGTCTTTGAACGCCTTTCTGATTTTCTTAGGGTCAACATATTTTATGGTATTTCGAGTAATGAAAATTGCCACAGGATTAATATCGATTCCAACCGCTTTTCGACCAAGTCGTAGGGCTTCTGCAACCATTACCCCACTACCACAAAATGGGTCAAGAACAATATCACCTTCGTCTGTATAAGCCTTGATGTATTCTCTGATAACATCTTCTTGTTTCCGAGCAAAGAATTTATGCATATTATACATGGGCGTATGCCCACTTGTTGGTAAAGCTCTATTAATGTGAGTGATTTTCTTCAAGGCTTTTCCAATAGTCTTTACATTAAGTAGTATAAGAATTATTTTGATAACAAATCCAATAGTTAACGGTTCAACAGCATGTCTATGAATCTCATTTTCCTTTGTTTGTTGTAAATTTGTGAATTGGTGAATTTCGTTAGGGTTTTTATGGGGCTGTTTTGTTCTGAGGGTTTTTG
>CAZXCX010000098.1:0-4058 GCA_964639375.1 uncultured Candidatus Bathyarchaeia archaeon | reverse complement strand
ACAGGCCCAAAGTGCTTTTCTTGGATGAGCCTACGTTGGGTTTAGATGTTCAAACAAGAACTGCAACGTGGAACTACATTAAAACTTTGAAGAAAGAGTTTGGAATGACCCTTTTCATGACTACGCATTATTTGGAGGAAGCTGACACCCTCTGCGACCGCATCGCCATAATTGACCATGGAAAAATAATTGTTGTTGGAACTCCTACGGAGTTAAAAGACAGTTTAGGCGGCGACATAATAACTGTAGCCATCAAAAAGGATGTTGATATAACGGGACTTATCGAGAAAATCAAACATGTGAAGGAAGTTAAAAAGGAGAATGGCTCATACATGATAAAGTCTGAAAACGGAGAAGTAACCGCACCGTTAATAATTGAAGCACTGCGCAAAGAGGATCATGTTGTTACAAGGCTTTCGCTTACGAAGCCAACGTTGAATGAGGTTTATTTGCAGTACACGGGCAGGTCAATGCGTGACGCCGAGGAATCAGGCGAGGCGCTTCATGCAAAAAGAATGATAATGGCGAGGCGTAGACATTGAGTGAAATGAACAACGTTTCTAGAAGCAAATTGCATGGTCTCTGGGCTCTCACCAACCGAGAGCTTAAGAAATGGTACAAAGCCCCAGTAGTTTTCGCTCTCACATTAATACAACCAATCATTTGGCTGGGCTTGCTAGGAAACGCTTTGAACTTAGGCAGCTTGGTTAGCTCAAGTTCAATTACCTTCCCTGCTGATTTGGCGTCGCAATTTACCCCGCAGCAACTCGGCGTATTGAATCAATTTTTCTCTGGCTTACAAAACCAAATACTGACGAGCACGTTCGGAACAACCAGCTACATCTCCTTCATGGCTGTAGGCATGATTGCTTTCACGGCGCTCTTCACGACGATGTTCAGCGGCATGTCGGTGGTTTGGGACCGCCGCCTAGGCTTCCTAAACAAAGTTCTGAGCACACCTGTGTCCCGTGCTGTAATCATACTGGCCAAAGTCCTCTCTGCAACACTAAGATCCATGTTCCAAGCGGCGATAATACTTCTTATCGCTTTGCCCCTTGGCTTCGAATTCGGCGCAGCCTTCACCCCAATCAACATACTCGGCGTATTCGCACTTCTATTCCTGATATGCATGGGCTTGTCTTCGATGTTCATCGCCATCAACATTAGATCAACAAGGATCGAAACGCCGATGGCAGTCATGAACTTGCTAAACCTGCCGTTAACATTTGCCAGCAGCGCGTTCTTTCCGATTGACAGAATGCCAGGTTGGCTCCAAACAGTAGCTAACGTCAACCCTTTGTCATACACGATCGACGGCGCCAGACAACTCCTGATCAACTCCACCATCGACTACTCAAAACTCGCAATTCAATTCGGATACGTTGGTGCATTCGCCGCAATATTGACCACTGTGGGCATAGTGCTCTCTTGGAGATTCCTGAATAAATAAAAAAGGTATGTGACACATATGGCACCAATCGTTGAAGCAGTTAACCTGAAGAAAACCTATATGCTTGGAAAAATCCCAGTTGAAGCCCTCCGAGGCGTAAACTTGAAGGTTGAAAGCGGTGACTTCCTCGCTGTTCTCGGGCCTTCTGGAAGCGGCAAATCAACCCTACTGAACCTAGTTGGCGCGTTGGACAAGCCGACTGCAGGGACGCTGTTGATTGACGGCGTTGACGTTTCCAAGCTCAACGACAACCAACTATCTGACCTTAGGCGCCGCGTGGGCTTCGTGTTCCAATTCTTCAATCTCATCCCAAGGTTCACGGCAAAAGACAATGTTGAACTGTCTCTGTCCATAGCTGATGTGAGCAAAGCTGAAAGAAAAAAACGTGCGGAAGAGCTTCTCGAGACTGTAGGTCTTAAAGACCGCATAAACCATAAGCCAGCTGAGTTGAGCGGCGGTCAGCAGCAACGAGTAGCCATTGCCAGAGCTTTGGCGAACAACCCCCGATTTTTGTTACTGGACGAGCCCACGGGAAACATAGATTCTAAGACTGCCCGCGAAATACTGAGGCTGGTTAAGAGGCTTAACGCGGAGAAAGGCGTGACCATAATAATGGTGACCCACGATCAGCATCTGGCAAGAGAAGCAAAGAGGACGGTTCAGATGTTTGATGGCGTAATAACCTTGAATGTAGTAAATGGTGAACCGACATGAGAGCAAGAGACGTTTTCGGCTATTCCTTCAGTGCGATAAGACTGCGGAAGCTCCGTGCAGGCTTAACAACGTTAGGCGTCGTAATCGGCATTGCCGCCATAGTTGCCTTACTCTCGATCACTCAGGGCTTGCAAAACACCATAACCAGTCAACTTCAAACGGGTTTAGCAACTGATACGCTAATTGTCTCCCCTGGAAGAAGCGTCTTTAGTCAAGGAGGCGCAGGCATAGGCGGCGGAATCGGCGGCAGCGACTCGGGCTTTAAATTGCTAGTCAACGATACAGCCACAATTGACGGGTTATCGCCAGACATCGAGGGTTCAGTCGCCATAATCCAAAGGGCAGTTTACTTCAATTCCAGTGAACGCAGCTTCATCATTAACGTGTTAGGCGTGGACTTCGCCCAATACGCAGCCATTTATGGAAGCAACACTTTTGTGGCTGAAAGCGGAGCCATCAATTTGAATCCACAAAACGATGAAATTGTAATCGGAAACACTTTACATGATCCGTGGAAAAATGGAACCCTGCTCTATAATGTAGATGAAACTGTAGAGATAATTTGGACTAACGCCACTGCTCGTCCACCGAAAAACGAAACTTATACTGGTCAAATAACCGCTGTTCTTAAGGAGATCGGAGGGTTCAGCTTCGGCGGGCCTTCAGATACAGGAGTTTACATTCCCCTTTCTCAAGCTCAAAGCTTCTTCGACACGAATGAGTGCAGCCAGATAATTGTGAAACTGAAGAGCAGCGACCAAGCCACGATCGACAGCGTTTCTAAAGCCATAACTGATGCTTTCAGTGGAGAAGCCTCTGTGATTTCTTCAACAGCAGTGCTTAATCTTCTCGGAAGTGTCTTCTCGATAATTCAGCTGTTCTTAGTTGGAATCGCCGCTATATCGCTCTTGGTGGCGGGCATCGGCATAATGAACATCATGATAGTCTCTTTAATCGAGCGCACGAGGGAAATAGGCATACTGAAAGCGTTAGGAATGAAAAGCCGAACAGTGCTCATGATTTTCTTAGGCGAGTCGGTGATAATTGGCTTGATCGGCGCAGTGCTCGGCATAGGTTTAGGCTGGGTTTTAGCGAACGTGGTTGCAGTAATCTTCAGTGGAGGCGGCCCGTTTGCGGGAATAGGCGGAGGTCAAGCCGCTGGAGTAGGAGCGGGTGTTATGGACATTGTACCCGTTTTAACTCCGACTGTGCTAGTAGGTGCCTTGGGATTCGGCATAGGCGTCAGCGTAATCTTTGCGTTGTACCCTGCTTGGCGAGCTTCAAAACTCAAACCCGTAGAGGCGTTAAGGTATGAATAAAAATGTCAATACACCTTAGGAGGTGAAGAAGCGTGGGGTTTGTTAAAGTTGGTGAGCTGTCTGAAATTCCAGTTGGCAAAATGAAGATGTTTAAGGTTGAAGAAAAAGAGTATTTAGTAGCCAACGTGAAAGGAAACTATTACGCTATGGGAAATAGATGCACGCATGCCAACGCTGATCTTTCACAAGGTTCTTTAGAAGGCAATGTTGTAACATGCCCAAAACACAAATCAAAATTTGACGTGACTACAGGAAAGGTTATTTCAGGTCCCAAAATGCTGTTTATTCACCCTAAAATCAACGATGAACCATCTTACGAAGTGAAAGTTGAAGGGAACGCACTTTTACTCAAGATTGAATGACGCTAATTAATACCAACGTTGCCGAAAGTCATATGCACCACTTCTCTTGGAATACTTGGTTTTTGTCACACGTAAACAGTAGAAACTTTAAGATACGAGTAGCCATTTATCCAGCAGAGGTTTGCGTGTTGAAGAGACAGTACCCTAAAAAGCCAGTCGTAGGCGTCGGCGCCATAATACTCAATGAAAACAAAATTCTGCTTGAAAAAAGAA
>CAZXCX010000097.1:0-4095 GCA_964639375.1 uncultured Candidatus Bathyarchaeia archaeon | reverse complement strand
ATTAGGCTCCAAATATGCCGTTTGTCAAGAAATCTTGACTAAAAAAAGCCTGTTTGGTCAAGAAACCTTGACAAAAACCCTTTAATCACAGAAACAACCCTAGTATAACATCAGGGATGCGCATGAGAAAAACCGTTGCTCTGCTGCTTGCTCTTGCCTTCCTAACAGCCTCATGCATAATGGTGGCTAAACCCGCGTTTTCCTCGGCTACTGTAACCGAAGACTCTTGGGTGTCGAAGGCGCCTATGCACGTGGCAAGGGGCGGCTTGGGCGTTGCGGTGGTTAACGGCAAAATATACGTCATCGGAGGCTTCGTAGAAAACGGGGTGGTTACGGGCACGAACGAGGAGTATGATCCGGAAACGGACACGTGGACTTTCAGGAAGCCCATGCCTACTGCCAGAGCCCATTTCGCCACGGCGGTTTACCAGAACAAGATCTACTGCATAGGCGGAGCAGGTGGAGTAAACGAGGTCTATGACCCAGCAACAGACACTTGGAAAACAAAAACATCCATGCCTACAGCTAGGTCCTATCTGCAGGCAAACGTTGTAAACGGAAAAATCTACCTGATAGGCGGATATGTTCCTGACAATTCTGATTTCGGTTATTCTATTTCAAAGCTCAACGAGGTCTATGATCCAGCAACGGATTCTTGGACCACGAAAGCGCCCATGCCTATTGCCACGAGTGAGTACCCTTCAGCAGTCGTTGACGACAAAATATACATCACAGGAGGACTTTCGAGCGCGCCTGAGTCTAATCTGAATCAGATATACGACCCAGCAACAGACACATGGAGTCAAGGCGCGCTGATGCCCTTGGGTTTAAGGTATGGAGCGGCAGGTGCGACTGCCGGCGTGAATGCGCCTAAGCGAATCTACTCTATCAGTGAGTTCGCTGAGTGGAGTGGGACCCAGGCTTATAATCCGCTGAATGACAGTTGGACGTTTGGCAAGCGTATGCCCACAAGTCGCCAGAATTTTGCTATCGCTGTAGTAAACGATTTGTTATATGCTATTGGAGGGTTTACTTTGACTTACACCAGTATATTTTCGAATCCTATTGTGACGCCGCATGCAACGAATGAGCAGTATATACCATTTGGATACGGTACCCTTCCGCCCATGATTTCGATTGTTTCACCAGAAAACAGCAATTACACTTCGAGCAATGTTTCTTTGGCTTTCACCTTGAACAAGCTCGCTGTTTGGATGGGGTACAGCCTAGACGGAAAAGAAAACGTTATCATCACAGGCAACACTACGCTGACAGGATTATCCAATGGATTACATAACATCACAGTTTACGCAAAAGACGAGTTTGAAAACATCGGAGAGTCTGAAACAATACATTTTAGCGTAGAACTGCCAGAGCCTTTCCCGAGAACATTAGTTGCGGTCGCTTCTGGAGCGTCAGTAGCCGTAATTGGTATAGGTCTTCTCGTCTACTTCAAGAAACGCAAACATTAAGCTAAACCTTATTTGCAAATTTCTGATTCTCCTATTGCACCAAGTTTCAAATGATTTGCTGGAAGAACGCGCAAAGAGAGAATCGTCGTCGGATAGACGCACTTGGATCTAGCGTTCTGCTGAGAATTAGTCACAGCTATTAGACGTTTTTCAGCGCATCCTCAAGCTCTTCGAACCGCTTCACTATGGCGTCTGAGTGCACCACAATCCACGGACTCAAACACTCCATTTCCGAAACCACTATAACCTTCTTCCCTTTGCGCTTGGCGTAAAACAGCTCCATACACGCTCCCGCAGAAAGCTTGGGCAAATAAACAATCATGATGTCACAGCGTTCAGCGTCATCCAAATCTCTTTGAACAAAGCCAGAGGCGGGAACCTTAGGCCACCACCACTGCTCGTCGCCCTTATAGAGAGCTTTTTCGCGGTGCCACGGGTCAATCACGTCAAAACCTAGCTTCACGCAGATTTTGGTAATGGTTTCTCTGTAGCCTTGGTTGGTTTCCATGCCCAGAATTGGACCCGAGATGAACGCTTTCTTTTTCATGGCTGTTCACATAAGCCTTCCTAGTATTTGGCGCTGAGGTATAACAGGACAGATAATGCTACAAGCTCGAATAAGTCGGGCAACAAGGCGAAAGGTCCTAGACCAAACGCTCTGAAACCGAAAACCCACATGAATAAGGGATTGGCTGTGAGGGTTCTCAAGAGGAAAACTAATGAGAATATGATTAGCCCAAAGGTGAATTGTGACCGTGTCTTCCTGTATATGTCAATGTACGTAGTCAGCAGGAAAATTAGAAGCGCCACATTAACCGTGGAAAGTACGGTCTGCACTATATAGAAAAACTCGAAGTCGCCCAGAATATCCTCTGGCGGTGGAAGACGTCTTTGGGGAAAATCTGACAGTGGAAATGGAAATGCATATGATGCCCAAAACGCTGCTACTAGCGCTATCGCTATCAAAGTTACAATTATTACTGACCAAATTTTTACGTTCTTATTCATATGACCGTTCATTATTTTTTTCTCCTTTTTCTACTTTTTCCACATTCTCTTCACAATCTCCTCGAAAAGCCCGTAATTCTCCTCCAGTGCTGGAGATAAGAAGTAGGTGGTGCCGTACCCTTCTCCGGCGGTGGTAATTATCCTGTTTTTCTCGAGAACTTTAAGATGATGCCTTATCGTTCTATAATCCATTCCAAGCTGTTTTGCCAGCTGATTGGCGTTTTGCGGGGTTTCTTTTAGTGCTTTGATTATTTTGGCCCGAGTCGCGCCACCTCTTGTGCCTGCGATGAGCCATCCAAGCAGATATTTTAACGAACGCCCGCTAGTTACCAACCTGTACCGCCACGCGCTTTTTTGAGGAGTTGAGATTAAACCTATTTAGGTTTGGGTAATAAACGTGTTCCTTAACTCTCGACAACCAGCTCAAGCATGAGTTTGTATAGATTGGGAATAAAATTGGGTATAATCCTGAAAAATCACTTAATACGTTGCCGTTAAAAAAAGAGCAGACAAGGCAAATGGAGGTGAATGGCCATGAACGGAAAAAGCAAGGCTTTGGCTTTATTTTCGGTGATAGCTATAGCTACAATTATAAGCGGTATTCTGCTAGTACCGCAGATGGTTAATGCCACTGAAACTAAAGATACGTCCCTGACTACCCAAGTGTCTGATGCGACAGACACAGCCGCTAAAGAAGCGAATGAGATTGTTCTTCCAAGCTGGAACTGTGATTACATGGGATTTGGAAGAGGTGGCATTCGGTTTGGAATGCGTGGTTTTGGAGGCTTTGGACCAGTTGAGGTTAGCGAAGAGTTTGAACAGACCGTAACCAGTATAGCAGAAAGCGACACAGACGTACAAAACCTCATAACCGACGGCTACAATGTCACATCCGTGAGGCCAATAATCAAAACCGTAATTGACGCCGAAGGAAACGTCGTCGCAAAAGCAACTAGCGCAGTTTTGATGTTGCAAAAAGACACAACTGGCCATGCGTCTGTAATGGTGGATATTGAAGAGGCAAAAGTAACACAGATAGTTATCCTAACGAGAACAGTGATCGACAAGCCTTAACCAACTCATACTTAGCCTCGACTTATTAAATGTGTGCAAGAAATGAAGCAGCTGCTTCTTTATTCCTCTTTTTTGTCAAATTTAGCTTTTCTTCAAAAGGTGACGGTACTTTTTTATTTAAAAAAAGAAAGGGCATGTACTTGGATTCTGGTCGCATAATGATTTTAATTTTTTTGATTTAGGTAAGATTTTGGTATAATTTTGAAAAATCGTTTAATAACTCTTTTCTTCTAGGTCAGGAAAAGACAACCAAGAAGGGAGATGACAACAATAAAAACCATCAAGGTAACAAGATTGACCCCGCCAAAGACATTATATCAAGCAACGCACTCTCCTCTCGGAAACCTCTCTTTTTGGTTGTCCTTTTTTTCTGGAATACTTTGAAAGGTGAATTAGTTGGGTGTGTTAACTAGAGCAGTTAGAAACATATCGAGACGCAAAGTAAGAGCATTGTTAGTGATTATCGCATTAGGATTTTGCATGGCAATTATGGTTTCCATTCCGGCAGGTATCAGTGCAAATCAAGAATCCACACTGAATC
>CAZXCX010000096.1:0-4098 GCA_964639375.1 uncultured Candidatus Bathyarchaeia archaeon | reverse complement strand
AACCCGTACTCAACGGGAAAGATGACAGATGAGGGAATTATCCTATCTAAAACAAATGTCTCCCATTCAGGGTTATACTCGTACTTGTCTCTGGAGCCGCTTACAACTTCAATAACCATGTTCAGCAGTTCCGGGGGCTTATCCCCAACTGGAATGCCCTTCCAAAGATTCATGTCCGCTTTTCACCTTCGAAAGGCAAAAAGCAACCCGACTGATTTAAGCTTTCTCGGTAATAATGATTTTTTAGTGGGTGCCTTGATTCCTACTTCTTGTCTTACACTGCGCTGGTCAAGGGCTGTTTTCTTTAAAGAACGCTTCGAGTTTTGTGGTTTCAACTTTTTTTAATACTTTCGCGCATTTTTTCGGGTCTAACGCCTTAAACTCCAACCCAAGCGTCACCAGCAGCCTCTGCACATCTTTTCCCAAGCTCGGCGCAACAAGCACCCCTCGAAGCTCACGGTCCGCCTTGCCCTTTATGGCGTCTATGTACTTGGCAAGTTGCAGAACCGCTTCTTTCCCAGCAGTTTTCCTCTTAACCTCCACCACCACAAGTTTTCCGTTCTTATCCACGCCATAAACGTCCACAAATCCAGGCTCAACTTTCTTCTCGTAACTTATGGGTTTGAAGCCCTCCTCCAAAAGCGAAGGCTTCAGCAGAATTGCCTTATGCATGTCTTGTTCACTGGCATGAAGTGAGAACTCTCCAGAATCTATAAGGCTGAAGGCTGAAACCATTAAAATCTCGTCAAATGTTACTCTTACGCTTTCTCGCGGTTTCTGCCTGACTGCGTGAACCTCGATTGAGTCAGCTTTGGTTTGAACGTGAAAAACGCTTCCTGGGGGTTGCCAGTTGACAGGTTCATAGCCGACTGGGCGGTGAACAAGAAGCGAACCGTCTTCTTTGATGATCAATATGCGCTCGCCAGGCTCAAGAGTTGACTTCGCTCTGCCCGTGTAGCGAACGTGGCACTTGCCAGCAACAATAAGGGTTCTTCTTTGCACCAACGCTTTTTCGATTATCGACGCGGCTTCATTTAGCTTCGGATTAGTGAGAACCGTTAACTTGTTTGATTCCTGCAATTTGGTTTCAGCCAAGTATTTTAGAGGGTTCCTTTGTACATAAGATTTCTGAAGGATCTCCAGTGAACAAGTGGAACCAAAAGCGCAAGATACTTCGGCGTTACGATTTGACCGCGCAGCTTTATGATGTGCGATACGCTGAGGAACAAGAAATCAAGTACAAAACAGCCTTAGAATGCTTGAACATAGCCCGCAACAGCAATGTCCTTGATGTTGGATGCGGTACGGGTCTTCTGTTCAGCCATGTCGCCGCCGAAGCCCAAACGGTTGTGGGCGTGGACATTTCCAGCAGATTGCTGCTTCAAGCCAAGGAGCGCGCGAGAAATTTCCGCAACGTTCACATAGTTCAAGCTGACGCTGACCACCTGCCCTTCAAAGATAACCATTTTAGCGTAGTTTTCGCTTTTACTGTGCTTCAGAACTTGCCGAAACCCTTGGAAACGTTAAAGGAGATCAAGAGAATCGCGGAGCGTGACGCGTCCATTGTGGTGACTGGTTTGAAGAAGGCTTTTTCTTTGGAAGCTTTTAGAGAGTTGTTGCAAAGTGCTGGTTTGGAGGTAGTTTCCCTTAAAGATGATGATGTGCTGAAGTGCTACGTTGCTGTTAGTGTTCGAAGCTAAGTGTTATGCTTTTCATGTATTCTTTCCAACTCTGTTTTTCACTAAATGCATGTGCAAAATAACATTACTTGCAAGCAATATTTATATCGACAGCCCCGCAGTGAAATATTCTAACAGGCACTGGTAGAGCGTTGGACAATTTGTTACGATGCATAAACTCCTCTTGGCGGCAAGATAGATGCCATTAAAAACTCTAAAGAAAGATACGGCAGATACATTAACTCTGGAATGGATTTTACACGTTAAAAACTACAAGTTAGCTCTTGATAAAACGCGTTGTGCAGGTTGCCAAATATGCAGTTTAGCCTGTCCAAAAGATGCTATTAAGCTTGAAAAACAGCCGAAGGTGGAGGGTCAGAAAGCAAAGAAAGCCAAGGTTGACATCGACTTGGCGAAGTGCAATTTCTGTGGAATATGCGACGTTTCCTGTCCATACGGCGCCATAAAACTTACGTTGAACGGCGAACATGTCCTTTCAGTGCTTGATAAGGAGAGTTTTCCAGAACTCATCCGCGACATAAAAGTGGATACCAGCCAGTGCCCAAAGGACTGCGTCGAATGTGAAAACGCTTGTCCCCTGTCTTTGATCAAGGTTACTCGGTTAGCCTATGATGGACGACCAGTTGAAAATCTTGAATCTTTAACACCGAGCCAAAGAAGCCGCGTGCAAATTAACCTCGCTATCCAAAAAGAGTATTGCCCAACCTGCAGGGTCTGCGAGTTCAAATGCGCTCCCGGCGTGATCAAAGTGCGGAAATTCATGGAAGGCAAAATCTCCATCAATCAAGAAAAATGCCCCGAAGGCTGCACCGACTGCCTAGATGTCTGCCCCATAACAGGGGCGCTTTATCTTTCTGACGACTATAAGAAGGTTCACGTTAACGAACTTTTCTGTGACTATTGCGGCGCTTGCAAAGTGGTTTGCCCCGTCGATGAAGCTTTGACGCTTAAAAGGACAAAAATACATCATACGCCTGTTCGTTCTGGAGCATGGAACAAAGCGCTGGAAAAGCTCACATCACCACTTGATGCGGTTAAAGAGTTGAAGGCAAAAGGTTCCCAGAAGGCGAGGGAATTGGTGTGCAAACGGTTCGTTTTTGAGGAGGTCATAAAATGAGTCAGCCTGAAGCACCGAAGCAATCTGCAAACGAAGAACTGCGCATAGGCGTTTTCATATGCCACTGCGGTTTGAACATCGCGGGCACGTTAGACATAAAGGAGCTTGTTGAATACGCCAAAACAATACCTGATGTCGCGTACGTCAAAGAGAACCGCTATACCTGCGCGGATCCGGGGCAAGAGGAAATCCGAAAAGGCATAAAAGACTACAAACTGAACCGTGTTGTCGTTGCTGCTTGCTCGCCAAGAATGCATGAGGCGACGTTCAGGCGCACGGTTTCTGAGGCTGGTTTGAATCCGTTCCTTTTTGAGATGGCTAATATCCGCGAATTCGTTTCATGGTGTCACCCGAGCACTCCCAAAGAAGCCACGGAAAAAGCCAAAGACGTAATACGTATGGCAGTGGCGAAAGCACGATTAATGGTGCCTCTTCAGACAATAGAGGTTTCAGTAACTAACAAAGCCTTAGTCGTAGGCGGCGGCATCGCGGGCATCAACGCCGCTCTAGATTTGGCTGAGATGGGTTTCAAAGTTTACTTGCTGGAAAAGACCGAAAGCATAGGCGGTCACATGGCCGCGCTTGACAAGACTTTCCCAACGCTTGACTGTTCCATTTGTATCGAAGGCCCAAAAATGGTTGATGTGGGAAGGCATCCGAACATTGAGATAATCGCGAATGCTGACCTGCTTAAAGTGGACGGCTACGTTGGCAACTTCAAAGTCAAAATTCGCAAGAACCCGCGATACGTAATAGCTGACAAGTGCACTGGCTGCGGCGAATGCAAAGACGTTTGTCCCATCGAATTCCCCAACGAGTGGGACATGAACTTAGGCACTAGAAAAGCCATATCCGTGCCTTTCGACCAGGCAGTGCCGCTCATTTACACATTGAACAAGGACTATTGTATCGAATGCTACAAGTGCATTGACGCTTGCGGAGCAAGAGAAGCCATTAACTTTGAGCAAAAGCCCGAAGAAATCGAAATAGAGGTGGGCGCAATAATCGTGGCCACGGGCTACGACGTTTACCTGCCCTACGACATGCCGCTCTTAGGCTATGGTAAATACTCCAACGTTATTACATCCATGGAATTCGAAAGGCTCATTCTCGCTGCGGGACCAACGGGCGGCAAAGTCATCAGGGCTTCTGATGGGAAAAAGCCTCACACAGTTGCCTTTATCCAGTGTGTTGGTTCGCGTGACAAGAACAAGTATCCTTACTGTTCAAACTTCTGCTGCATGTACACGCTGAAGCACGTGGTTCAGCTGAAAGAGAAGT
>CAZXCX010000095.1:0-4100 GCA_964639375.1 uncultured Candidatus Bathyarchaeia archaeon | reverse complement strand
GGTCCCTGTGGTCCTTCTGGTCCTTGTGGTCCTGTTTCGCCTTGTGGTCCCCGCGGTCCGGTTATTAGCTGCGTGGAAACAGCGATTCCAGCTGAAATAGCGCTAGCAACCAAAATCGTAATAATAAGCCCAGCGATAAACTTTCCAGTTGTCAATCCTACCTGCGTCATTATCCTCACTCAAAAAACCAGTATAACACCAAATATCATTTAACATCTTCTATCAGCTAAAATCCAAGTTTTGAATAGACTGCAAAAATATTTCAAACGGTGGTTCTTTGCCTTTGAAGTTTTACTAGAAAAGAAAAAAAGGGAGAGGTTATTATTTGGCTTGTTTTAGTAGTTTCATGGTTTCTTCCTGAGTCATGGCTATTTTAGTTTCAGTCGTGTTGTTAGCGACCCATTCCATGATTTCCGGTTCCATTTGGAATTTCATAAATGCATCTATGCTAGGGGTTTCAAACACTTGGATGATTAGGTGTTCTGGGAAAACGGACCAGCTTCCAACGGGTTTGATTCCGTGTTTCTTTGCCAGTGTAGGCAGTTTTTCTACAGCTTCCGAGGCCAATTTCTTCATTTTCTCGTTGTTCATTGGGCAGTTTTCAACTGAGTGTCTCGAAATCCTTACAACTGTAGGCATAGAAAAACCCTCAACCAAGGATTCAGAAAGTTTGGATATTTAACACCTTCGCACATACGTATAAAAGAAAAAAGGGGAAGGTTGTGCGGGAGACGTCGCCACAATCGCTAGAATATAGGCTTATCTCCTAGAGGAAGAGAGTATTCGTATGTTTCATGTAGAGAAAATGAAAGCTGACGATTTTTCTTTCGCGGTTCAGCTTGCTAACACGATGAATTGGAATATGGCAGTAGAGGATTTCGAGTTCATGATGAAGCTTGAGCCCCAAGGATGCTTTGTTCTGTTTCATGGTTCCGAGCGCTTAGGCATATGTACAAGTGTCAGTTTTGGGAGAGTCGGTTGGTTTGGCAACTTGGTAGTTAAAGGAGGTTATAGGAGAGAGGGCGCTGGAAGCCTTTTAGTAAAGCATGCACTGGACTACTTGACGAACAAGGGCGTAAAGACAATTGGGCTTTATGCTTACCCGCACCTAATCAGCTTCTATAAGAGTCTTGACTTTAAACCTGACATTGACTTTTTGGTTTTGCAAGGAAAAACTGCTTTTCCCCAAACTGAAGGAATTGTACGGAAGGCAAAGAAGCAGGATGTTCCCGAAGTAATAGACTTTGACAGCCAATGTTTTGGAGCTAACAGAAAGAAGTTGTTAGAGCCTATCCTTCTTGATACTGGCAATTTGTGTTACATCTCTACTGAGAACGATGGGATTGCAGGTTACGTTGCCGCGAAGGTTTATGGCACAATGGCTGAAGTTGGGCCGCTAGTATGCCATGCGAACCGCGTTGAAGCAGCCGTAGTGCTCCTCAAAACCATCTTGAGCAGGTTAAACGGTCTCGTCGTTTCCATGTGTATACCAAAAAAGGAGGCTGTTCTTCTCAACATGTTATCAAAAGCGGGGTTTAGAGAAGACTTTGGCGTGGCGCGAATGTTTTTAGGTGCCGCTGTCGCTAAAAACTGTATATACATGGCAGAATCTTTGGAAAGAGGATAATGCTAAATGCCTAATGATTTGTGCCGCATGCTCACGGAAGATTTCCTTAAAAGCTCATGGTCATGCGTGAAAGTCATCGTTGAAAAAGTTGCCAGTTTCAAGGAGGAAAAACATGGGAAGCCTGTATCTTTGTTTCGATTCAAAAACGGTCAGAAAGTTAACTCATCTTTTGACGGTAGCCATTTCTTTTTGAGAGGTTCAGTTGAGTATTCAAACCCGCAGTTAACCTTGGAGGAAGTTCAAGGAATCATAGGTGCACGCATGCTCGAAACTTGCGGGAACTACTTTAACGATTACGGCTTGCATGAACCAGACGCAAATGACATCGCTGAAATATTCGAAGCGCTGAAAAAACCGTCTGAAGGACCTATCGTCGCGTTCCTGCTTAACACTGACGAGATAGAGGCAGACCGTTACTCTATGAACCCTCTTAAAGAATCAATCGTAGCCAGTGGCCAAAGCGCGTTTCCCGCAGCCTACGTCAAAACAGAAAAGCTCAAGGTAGACCAACAGTTCGTAAACAAGTACGAAGGAACTTTAATCTCAAAAAGCGAAGCAGAACTCGTTAACCGTCAACTTGAAAGCGCCAAAGGCTCATACTTGGATTTTGTGGACTCGGTAAAATACGCGCAGATGGAAGAATTCTCAGAAACTTTTGGAATCGATTTGTCGCTTTATGCGTTGCGCATGCCTTTGGCGACCCTGCAAGCCGAAGCTAAGGACGGTTTGGTGCATTACATAATCAGTTGGACCCATAGAGACTACGAGTCAGTAAGCCAAGCGTATAGTTGTATGAGAAGAAGCATGACAAAACGAACAACGTTGTTGACCGTGCCGCACTCGAATAAGGGCTATGGTTCCAAGCGTGCCGCTCGAGGCAAGATTCACTTTGAAGGCGCAAAACTGGAAAGCGTTAGCGTCAAATACCGAACCACGCGGCTTTATCCAAACGCGATTGACCCAAAGGACGTTAGCATCGCAAAGGCTGAAGACAACTTCACCGTAAAAGGAGAAAAACTTGCTGATTACAGCTTCTCAGAAACGCCGTCTTCACCCCAGTTCTTTCTTTACTCTTTGGGGTCGCCTGAAAACGCGGCGGTGTGGCATGGTGTCGGGGCCTTTGCCGCGCCTAAACTGTTGCGGAGCTACGTATCTGTTCGCAACGCTTGCAGAACGGGAAAACTAGTTAAAGATTTGGAAGACAGGTATGGAGTAAAAATGGAGGTCCCATTGCAATTTAACCTCGCACCAGAAGGCATGTGGGTTCACTCGGTGCACCGCAACATCGACGCCAGCATAGGCTGCGTAGAAAATCCGGCGGATTTAGCTCGCAGAGGCATGAAACTTGAACACCTTTCAGCCTTCAAGTAGGAGCGACTAGTGACCATGGACTGGCTAGAATACCTCGTGTTCAGAATACTGCGTTTGTTCAGAAGGCTACCCTTGAACAGGATATTGAGTTTGGGCGCTTCAACACGCGTATTTGCGGATTACTTCAAGGATTTCGAGAAGGTGGAAGCGGTAAGGG
The DNA here is from genome assembly GCA_964639375.1 of uncultured Candidatus Bathyarchaeia archaeon. Classification (GTDB taxonomy): domain Archaea; phylum Thermoproteota; class Bathyarchaeia; order Bathyarchaeales; family Bathycorpusculaceae. Next base: position 945 of record CAZXCX010000095.1, on the reverse strand, counting down.
GGATTTTTGGTGAAAGAACAGAAGAGGTTCTCCAAAACCTCAAGGTTGACCTCACATGGTTCGGCGGGTACATGTATGTTGACAGCTCCAACGGGCACCTCGTGATAAGCGCACGTTACTTGAACAACGGTGATAAAGTCGACATCTACCTGGATGTAATTCATGAATTATGTCATGTTAGGCAGCTTATGGAAGGAAAGGAACTCTTTGACAGCCGATACAGCTATGTTGAAAGGCCTACGGAAGTCGAAGCTTACCGTTACACGGTTCAAGAAGCAAAGCGAATTGGACTCAGCGACGAGAGAATCTGCCAGTACCTAAGAACCGAGTGGATAAACGATAGTGACTTTAACCGTCTGGCGAAAGCCGTAAACGTCACATGCTAATAGCATAAGATGTTATGCGACCGCTGATAACGCTTCACGATAAACTTGAAGCATTCTTTGAGCACAAATATCCCAAGAAAAATTATTCGAAACAAACTCGCGCCCCTTGTTACCCATTTTCTCTCTCAAAGACCAATTTGACAGAAGCTTCAGAATGGCATCAGCTAATTCACAGCTATCTGGTTTAATCAGCAACGCAGTCTCTTTATCCACTACGGCTTCATGAACTCCGCCCACATCGAAGGCAACAACCGGCGTAGCAGTTGCCTGCGCCTCTAACAACGCTATTCCTTGGCCTTCTTGGATTGACGGAAGAACTAAAACATCAGCACAATTGTATAAAGCTGGAAGTACGTTCTCGTTTACGTCGCCTAGGAAAACAAAGTTGCTTGAAAGGTTTATTTTTTCCAAATAAGCCATAAGATGATTCTTGAGAGGACCGTTTCCAACAATCACAAAAATAGTTTCCTTGAATTCTTTAATAATGTGTTTTGCGGCTTCAACTAGGAAAGGCAAGCCTTTTCGAGGTATTAATCTGCCAACAAAAAGCACGCAAAAC
>CAZXCX010000094.1:0-4118 GCA_964639375.1 uncultured Candidatus Bathyarchaeia archaeon | reverse complement strand
ATATCAAGATCACTTGCCAGAGGTTTCCAGTTTCCGTTAGGCTTGTGATTATGAGACCCTTGCTGAAGAAAGCTGCGAATGGCGGTAACCCGCTGGTGGTTAAAATCATTATCAGGCTTAACCCAAAGGTTATCGGCATGGCTTTTTTCAGGCCACCCATCAACCTCATGTCGCGAGTTCCAAGAGCGTGGATAATGCCGCCTGCCAACAGGAAGCCCAGTCCTTCGAAGAAGGCGTGACTCATCATGTGGAACAAGCTGGCAAACCAGCCTAAGGAAGCCGCTGCCGCTGCGGTGACTGCGCCCAGTGCCGCCATCATGAAGCCAAGTTGACTGATTGTCGAGTAGGCGAGCACTCCTTTTATGTCGGGAGTGTATAAGGCCAATGTCGCCCCTATGAACGCGGTCAAGACCCCGACCCACGCTACTGAGGGTAACCATAGCGGTATTGTAACGGCCAATGGACCTAGTATAAAGATTAATCGCGCAACCAGATAGATACCTGCCTTGACCATGGTTGCAGCGTGCAATAGAGCGCTTATGGAAGTTGGTGCCTCCATGGCGCTGTATAACCAAGTGTGCAGGGGGAGCTGCGCGGACTTGGCGATAGCGCCGCCAAGCGCCAGAAAAGCGACTGCGGTTAGAGTAGGCACCGGTATTGTTCCTATGTTAGCAATGGTGTAACTGAAGGAAAACGAGCCTAAACTCGCATAAAGAATTCCAATGGCGCCTAGCAGGCTTACGTCGCCTATGCGGGTCATCAGAAAAACTTTGGCGCCTGCACGGACGGATTCTGGACGTTTATACCAGAAGGAGATTAGCGCGTAGGAGCAGAGACCCACCATTTCCCAGAAGATGAACATTTGAAGGAAATTATCAGCGATGACAAGGCCTATCATTGAACCGATGAAGAGCAGCAGGAAAAAGTAGTACCGTGTCAAGCCTTCTTCTCCTTTCATGTAGCCGAGGGAATAAATGGCTATTATCAAACCGAAGAAGGCAACTAAAACCGTGAACAAGACGCTGAGCGAATCAATGAAGACGCCAGCGGTTATGCCTGAAGAAATCCACGCAGTGGAAGAGAGTAATGGTCCTTCGGAACCAAAATACACGTCAGGTACCAGTGAAAACGCCAAAGCCGCTGTGACTAAGCTGATTATCACAACGAAGTAGTTTCTTGCTTTTCCACTAAACCGCCCAATCAACGGTATGAATAAGCTTGAAATCAGAGGAAGTATCCAAACAAGCCATGATGAAACATCAGACAACACTAAACTTCAGCCTCTTTTTTTCCTTGCTCCATTTTCATTATCTCACCGATGTCGCTTGTTCCATACTTCTTGCAGGCGATTACCAATAATGCCAAGATTACACCGCTGACGACGGTGTCGGTTGAAAAAGCCAAAATTAGGAACGCTTGACCCAAACCTTTGCCGAGAGAAGATGCAAGCATTACAAAATTCAGCGTTGCTCCCATTGTAATCAATTCAACTGATATAAACACTTTCAATAAGTGCCGCTTGGTTAGCAAGCCGTATATCCCGATAGCAATAATGGTTAGTGATAAAATGACGAAGTCCATTATTTTTCACCTTTCTTCTTTTGGTACAAGATTATGGCTGTTCCTAAAGTCACAGTCATTATAACTAAGCCTTGCAAGACGACGTCCACGGCTCTTAAGTTCCACAGTGCTTCTCCGAACTGGATGTCAGAACCAATAGTGGCTGGACTTGAAAACGAGAGGAATATTGCAGGAAAAGACAAAATCGCACCCACTGTGACGACCATTAACGATTTCCCAAGCGAAGTTTTCTTGTTGGGCTTTTCACTCAGCATTTCCCCGGACAAAAAGAGAATTGCTAAAGTTCCAACGCCCACCGCAAATTGAAAAATGGCAACAAAAATGGCGTCGCTAAGCACATACAAGAACGACGTGAAGAAGAATGCACCCGCTAAAGCGGAAACGGAGTAAACAGCCTCGTCGAGAAATATCGCAAGGCAAGCTGAAATTATCAATCCCGCCGAGAGTATTTCGAGGATCATTATTTAACCCCGCTCCTTTCTTGAGCACTTGCTTGGGGTGTTATAACCAAGTCAGATTTATTAGTTGAGGCTAGTTCAAAAAACATTGAACTCTTTATCGCATTTCTCGGACAGCTTTCAGCGCATTGATAGCAGAAGATGCAAAGGTCGAGATGGAATAAAGGTCTCCTTTTCCCGTCAACCTCAACCATTTCAATGGCCTTCGCAGGGCAATCCCTGGCGCATAACCCGCAGCTAATGCAGAGATTGATGTCGAACACCTGTTTACCTCGAAAGTCCTCGGGAACTGAGGCCTTTACGAATGGATACTTGCCGGTAGCGGGTTTCGTGAAGATTTGTGAAAACACTTCTTTTATCATAGGCGACAAAGCTTTCTTCCCCAAATTTTACACCATCAAAGGATAAACCCATGTAGCCAAAGCTACTGTCAGAATGAGTGACAGCAAGGAAAGTGGAAGTAATATTTTCCAGTTAGCTGTCAACACTTGGTCGATGCGCAGTCTCGCGAACAAGCATGTCAAGTATTCCGAAATCACTATGACTGCCAGTAGTTTGAGCACGAACCAAAGACTGTACCAGAACGCTGGTAATCCGAAAAACACGGGTCCGTAGGGTCCGCCTAGGAACAACTCAACTACAAGTGCCGCTCCAAAAACTATCTGCACGTCTCTGGTAAGGTGTAAAAATGCTAGTTTTCCACCGCAATACTCAGTCTCCAGTCCACCGACCAATTCGCTTTCCGCGAGTGGAATGTCAAACGGGTCTTTTTCTAATTCGGCTTGCAGAGTTATTACAAACAGTACGAATGCCCAAGGTGCCAGAAGAATGAACGGTAGGTACTGATTCGCCGCTATTGAGGTTATGGTTAGGCTTTGTGCTAGAAACGCAGGCGTTAACGCGAGTAGGAACAAGGGAATGTCGTAGCCTAGAAACTGAGTTAACACTCTTGCGGCGCCAATAGCACCGTATGGACTTGAGGAAGCCCATCCTGAAAGGAACAGGAGAAAGTTTGCCACCGTAATCAAAGCCATAATAAAGATCAAGTCGCCTGCAAAGGCTGAATTGGGTATAATGGCTGCGCCGTCGAAAGGCAAAAAGCATATGGCAAAAACAACGACTGAGAAAGCAAGGATTGGCGCAAATCTGAAAACAGTCTTTTTCGCGTCACGCGGAACTATGTCTTCTTTTGTGAGCAACTTGATAAAGTCAGCTAAAGGCTGAAGAATGCCAGAAGGACCAGTAAACGATGGGCCAACTCTGTTCTGCATTCTGGCCTCGATTTTTCTCTCCACCCAGTCGCAGAACATGGTTAAAAAAAGTATGAAAGTGAAACCTGGGAAGATGAGCACGCGGAAGACTAAATCTAAGCCCAAGATCATTTCTTTCTCACCTGTCAGTGCATGAAAAGCATGGGTCTAAACTCACGAAACTCGCGGGCACGTCTGCTATGTTACCGCCTTCCGCAATTTTAATGAATGCTGGAATATTAGCGAAAGTTGGCGTCCGCACTTTAACTCGTTCCGGATAAGCGGTGCCGTTGCTCTTTACGTAATAGAAAAGCTCGCCTCTGGGCGCTTCCACGCGGTTAACCGCTTCGCCTGCAGGCACGACTCTTGGCACTTTAACCCTGTATGGCCCTTGAGGCAGATGATCTATCGCATAATTGATTATGTTAATGCTCTCGACGATTTCATCTAAGCGAACCATGAGCCGCGCCCATGAATCTCCAGTGTTATAAGTGATTAGTTTAAAAGGAATTTCGCCATAAGCTTCGTAAGGTTCATCTTTTCGCACGTCCATGGCGATGTCTGAGCCTCTGGCTACTGGGCCAACTACGCAAAGTTTCAACGCGTCTTCCTTTGCAAGTGTACCGACATTTTGCGTGCGCATCTTTAGTGTAAGTTCGTTTTCGAAGAGTTGTTTGTAGAAGCCCATTTTCTTCTTCAGGTTCGCCAGTGCAGTTTTGATTTTCGGAATATACGTTTCCTTCAGGTCTCGGCGCACGCCGCCTACTGTCATGACCGAAGCGATTATGCGGTTGCCAGTGAGCAGTTCAGTCAAGTCCAGCACTGGCTC
>CAZXCX010000093.1:3043-4193 GCA_964639375.1 uncultured Candidatus Bathyarchaeia archaeon | reverse complement strand
TTAATGTTCTCAAGCGTGCGTCGCTTTAGTTCTGCGTCAGCTGTAACCACCCTAAAAATCTGACTAAGCAAAACACGAATTTCCTCAAGAACAGGTTGCAAATCGCTTGAAGTTTTTAGTAAATGAGCGGATGCTGCTGAGAAAGCGTTTTCGCTGTCAGTTTTTGCCTTTTGCAACATAATTAAGCTATTTTCAACGGTTTGCAAGTAGCCTTTCGCAACCACGTCAATGCTCTTGGTAAGCGCATTAACGTATTGGCTGTCAATCAAGTGAAGTTGATCCATGGGAATGTTCTTGTATTTTTCAAGGTCTTTCGCAAGCTGCTCCAACTCTCGTTTGGTTTCAACCATGCGTTCTTGCTGTTGAAACTGTGCTTTTGCCTCTGCAGTTTTCTCTTGCTCCAACAGTTTCTTGCCCTGCGAATACACGTTTACACCACCCATGGTGGAACCATATTGTGGAACCGCGCTATCTCCGCCTTTAAAGTATCACTGAAACAGGCTTCAGCAACAGACGCAGCCTCCACCATCGAAGACTCGCTGCTGCTTATGCCGCCGAGACCGAAGCTGCTGCTTCCGCCGCCTCCGCTTTTCTTCCGTTCCAAAACACGGTAAATTATGGACGCGGCAAGCTGCGCTGAAACATCACGTATCTTGCTGGGAGTCACCACGTACCCCGCCTTATAAGTCACGCGAATGTTGCCGTAGCTGTACCTTGGAATATTCGTTAAGAATCTGATGCCCAGCGGATCTGCCACGTAGTCTGTGTCCGCTGTTAAAGTTGCCCATGCACCCGCGCTACTCTTCGACTCAACAAGGGTGACGCTTAATACTGGATGATACTTTAAACGTAGAAGAGGCTGCGCGTTAGATACCGCGTAAGGATTTTCAACCCAGCTAGCCACGTAGCCTAAGTCAACACCATCATGTAACTCCACGATTTCCACGCCCCCCGCCACAAAAAACTCTTCAGGAACCTCACATTCGCTGTCGATGGCCCTGTCCGCCACAGCTATGATGTACGCTACTGTGTCAACGTAGTTGTAGCCTGCGCTGGTTAAAACGCCGATGTCTGTGGAAGTTAGTTGTGCCCAAGTCTCCACTTGAGCCCTGTCACAATAAGGCATTTTCTAGTACCCCGTAGCTATAAC
>CAZXCX010000093.1:0-2943 GCA_964639375.1 uncultured Candidatus Bathyarchaeia archaeon | reverse complement strand
TAACTTCCAGTTTTAACAGTTGAAACAGACTCAACGGTGCCCGCGCCAATCGCGTCGTTCACAGCCTTCGCGAAGGTGCCAGCGGTTCCGCTGGTTTCCCCATCTCTGGGCAAACGCATCTTAACAATTTTTGTTGTAGTTGCCATTTTTTTATGTTTTCCTCCGAATAAATTTTAGTGTACTTCACAGATTACTCAAGGCTACACTAGACCCTGATCGGATTATCCTGTGTTCTCCCTCAAAGAAACTGCGAGGGAACCTTAAAGAAACTAGGTTTTAGATGCCTATCGCTGTCACGTATAAGTCTGCGCTAACTCCTGGTGCTGTGCAGTAAAGTGTTATTACTCCGCCTGCGACGGTGCCGTAATCCACTATCTTCGCTGTAACCCCTGTTGGCGAAACGCTGTAGCCGTAGATTATCTTCAGCCCCGTGTTAACGGTTACGGTGTCATCAGCTGCTACCAGACTCATCTTCATCAACACTATTCTGTGGTTTCGGAAGTAGTCTTTTCGCCGCCAAGCGTATGTTGTGCAAGTTGTCATGTTTCATTTTTCACCTCTCACAGTCCATACGCAGTCACGAAAAGATATGCGGGTCCCAACGGGTCAGCTATGGTTATGGTGATTGTGCCGCCTGCAACGGTGGCAAAATCGTAAGGCACAGTCGTTAATGATGGAACCGAAACGTCGTAGCTGTAGATGATCTTCAGCCCTGTATTCACGACAATGCTTGTGTTGCCGTTGTCATACGTCATCTTTTTTGTTACGACGCGGTGCTTTCGCAGAACGTCGCGCCGCGTCCAAGCTGTTGCCACTGCCATCTTCTTCTAAGCCTCCTAACTTGCGATGTACTTGAGTGCGCCGTGGCTTAGCCAGTTCTTAGCGATCAGTTGACCAGCCATGAAGAGTGTGTGCTTCGTTTCTAACTCGTTTTCTGCGGGGACGCTGCGGTATGTTATTGGAATGAGAGTTCTGAACTCCATTGCATCTTGGTTAATCAGGTATATGTTGCCTACGCCGCCTGTGTTGAATATATCGTTCATCCATAGCCACCCACTGTCTGCTGTTCCCATGAGGTAGGGCACCGTCACGATTGGAACGGTTATGTCGCTGAGTCTTAACGCGCTTAATTGAACTTTTCCGCCGACTACGCCGGGAGTGCTTGTTATGCCGTTGATTGTTTGCCGAGCATCCGTGTAGTCAACTATGAGAGCTTTCGGGTCGTTTTCCGCCTTAATCTTGTTGTAGGCTTTCGGACTCATCATCGCTATGTAGTTGTAGGGTTCCTCTGCGTAGACGAGGCATTGAGCCATCAAATCGTCTAGTTCATCGCAGATGTTGTAAGCGTCTTCTGTGCCTGCCGCCGTGGGTAACGTGACGTTGGCTACTCCTTCACCTGCACTTCTGTCGCCTATGTCATCACGTTCCGCGCCTGTGCCTGTGCTGTTCCAGAATAGGTCTGCGTCTGTGACTGCGCTTATGTAGGTGCTGTTTGTTTCCGCCGCATTCGTGATCATGCGGTCTATACATTCGATTTGGGCTGCCGCACCTGTGGTTGCTGGACTGTCTGCGCCGTATCCTGGGGCTACTCCTGCGCCTGCCGCTGCGAAGTCGTTGTAGACTCCTGTTAACATCATGTCGAGGCGATCTAGGAATATGCCGCTCATGTAATCACGTATTTGCTGCAGGTTCGGGGTTGTTCTGCTACGTTGAATGTTGCTTAGTGCCGCTGCAACTTCAGTGTTTACCCATGACACTTTGAGGATTGCAGGGTAAATGCTGTCTACGTCCGCTAGCGCGGGCAGATTGTACGCTCCAAACATGTCTGCGCTTTCGAGAACGCTGATTGGGGCGTCTGCGGCTGCGAGGTCTGCGCGTATTGCTTGGTAGCTGTCGCCTTCTGATTGGTACGTGGTTTTGGTTAGGGCTTTGAAGCATTTTGTGCTGCGGGTTAAGCCTTCCAGCATTAGTTTGCCGAGGTAAACGGGGTCGAACCATGTGGTGCTTGTGCTGTACGTCATTGGCGTGGTGGCTTTCAGTAGTGCTTGCATGTTTGGGTCAACTTGGTTTGGCATGCTGTTGTAGTAGCCGTTTCTGCCGAACCAGAGTTCCTTAATGTTTGATGGATTCACCATTTATTTTGCCTCCTCAAACTGCTTTAGCTGTTCTTCGAAAGGATTTGGTGATTTGTTGCCTTCTGGACCAGTGCTTTTCACTGAAGCCTCTGGGGGTGGCGTGCGCTTGTCAGTGTCTGCTGTTTCCAGAGAGGCTTTGCGGATTGCCGCTATCAAGTCGCTCTGGTGGATTACTGGGTCGTTGTCTAAGCCGAATCCTTTTCGGAGGGCTTGCTCCATCTCGACTTCCTTAGATTTGAGGATGTCCTCAATTTTCTTGTCCATTGTCGCTTCCAACGCTTTCAATTTAACATCAAGCACATCTTTGATTACTTTTTCGATGCGCTGCGTTAAGTTGAGGTCAGTTGCTTTCTCTTCTGCTTTCGGAGTGCAAGTGCTGTCTTCTTCGTTCCATGTTCCGCCTTCTGCTTCACACTTTTCTTTGGTCATTTTTTCATCTTCTGACATTGTTTTTTTCTTTTCCTTTTTTGTTTTTTTTATTGCTCTCACACGCTTACGCGCAGGGAGCATGACTGTGAAAAAGCTTATAAGGTTAGTTTACATAATCTTTATTCATGTATTCAGGTTACAGAGATAAGGAAAGAAGAAAGCAATATCTCAAACGGTATATGCGTGAATATCGAAAGCGAAAGAAAAAAGAAATTGAATTATCTTTGCAAGATTCAATTTGGTTAATGGAAGTTCTGAGTGGAAAGCGAGAATTTAAACCAACTAAAGAAATGATTGAGCGAGCACAGTTTAAAATTCCTAAAGAGGTGAAGACCAAATGAAACTTTGGTTATTAAGCCAAAACTATTACAATGATTAT
>CAZXCX010000092.1:0-4305 GCA_964639375.1 uncultured Candidatus Bathyarchaeia archaeon | reverse complement strand
TGAACCAGAGCTAATAGTTATTCCGCTAGAAGAAATGGAACAGCAGCAACCAACGCAGCGAGGCCATAAGCCGTCCCAGTGAAAAAGCCGCTTTTAACTATCTTAAAAGAAGGAACCGCAATGAATGTGCCGATTCGAGCGCTAGGGATAGCTACATCCATCTTCTGGATACTTCTAATAGCCTTTATTGCTTTGTCAGCCTACTCCTTTAAGGATTTGAACTTTGACCTCGGCGAACCCCAATTCACAACAGCCCCGGATGGTCAGCTACTCTTCTCTTTGCCGCTGTACATTGACAACAGAGGATATTGCAGCCTTAAGGAGTTTAATCTTTCGACTGTGTTCTCAGACGCTGAAGGCGCAGAAATCTCGAGAGCCAACACTTTCGTTCCTGTTATACCGCGTGGGGAAAACGTAACAATCTTCCATAACGTCACGTTAAGCATGGATAGTATGCTTGAAAATGCCGAGCAGTACCTGTTCAACGACAACAACCTTACAGCTTCTGTTACAGCGGGACTAACCTTTGCAGAGTTGCTGCCCACACAGATTTCAACTAACTTTACATTTCCGTGGGGCGCGCCGTTCTACAATTTCGCTCTCGGCCAGCCATCCGTCGGGCGGTTTAACTTAACGCACAGCGCGGTATCGGTTCCAATGAGTTTTGAAAATCACGCCGCCTTTGATCTTGCCGGCGACATCAGGGTAGAGCTTTTTGACAGCGTGGGTTCGCTTCTGGGCGAAAGCCAGACCTCATTTTACGTTCCGCAACACACATCTTACGACGGAAATTTGGAGTTTCATGTCCCCTTGAGCACCGCGTCTTTCTCAGCTGCCCACAATGGACATTTTAACGTTTACTTTTCCACCCCGCTTTTCGAGTATGGACCCTTGGTGATTCCGTATGATTGAGGAAAAAAAGAAGAGAAAAAACGTCGTCAAAGACGTTTCGTTTAGAGTTGTGAAGGCCACTTTAAAGGCGATACTCCTCTACTTAATTTACTTCCTTCTCGCGCCGATGTTAGCGCCACTTTTTGGGTTGATTCCCGGCATTATGGAATCCATCGAAGCGTTCGTTGCTGTTTACATCGTGCTGATGCTTCTAGGCGACCTTACGGAACGCACGGTTTTCCAGTATTTCTTCAGCACGGCAAGGGCGCTGTTCTTTGTAGCCTACTTGCTTCTTTCAATGGAAGACGGGATAATCAGCACAAGCTACGAAAACTTCAGCTTAACCGTGAATCTTACCCTGTTTTACACGATTGCCGTAACGCTCAGCCTTCTAGGCTTCGCAAGTTCAATTTTGCAGGCAATAAACTTCATGAGTGAAAGAGCCGAAGCCACCAGCGGTCTACAGCCTCCCCAAAAAGCGTAAAAGGCAAGCGTGCTCTGCGGAGACTATAGCCCCCTTATACAAAGACTGGGCTTCAGTGTAGAAGCAGTGGAGTGGGAAGTCGAATATAACATTCTGAATCCTGCTAGCGTTTTGTTGAGGAAGTGTCCTGCAGACAGTTACAGTAACTATTTATTTTTTCCGCGCCATTATCGTCATTGGATGCGTTATGGAGAGCAGGCACCTTTGAAGGCGGCTGGAGATACGCGCAGAAATGGTAAACCCGTCAGTCACAAAAGCTCTTTCAAACTACTGAAATCTTCCTCAAACTTTTTTCTCATTTTCGTAAAACGCATCGCAGCCGAAGGATGATACATCTCAACGTACTCTACGCCTTCAACCCGCGGAGCCTGCCACGCAACCGCTCCCATCAGCACGACTATTTTCGGCTTAATCGCATTAACCTGCGCCTCCAAGTAAGGTGCACAAGCCGCTATCTCGTCAGGTAATGGTTTCCTGTTCTTAGGCGTCACGTGCTTAACTATGTTGGTTACAAAAAGCTCCTCGCGGTTAATGCCGTTTTTGGCTAGCACTTTGTTTAAGAATTTTCCAGCTCTTCCAATGAAAGGTTTGCCCGTCTTGTCTTCTTCTGCGCCAGGATTCTGTCCCACCAGCATCAATTTAGCATGAAGCGGGCCTTCTCCAGGAACCGCGTTCTTGGCGACCTGCCACAGTCTGCATTTTCTGCAATTCTTAATCTGCTCATTTAACTGTTTGAGTGCCAATTTGGATCAACTTTGTTGTTGGGTTATGACAGACACACAAACTTAAAAAATTCGCTTCACCATATTAAGGACAATGTTTATCGTTTTCTGGAAAACGAGAGCAGTTCACATTAAGCTTAATAGGGAAAAATGGGATAGGAGGAAAACGGTATAGCCAGCTCGGTTAGTCAGAGACTTTTCGGTCTCATTTTGAGGTTTACCTTTGTTTTTGAACCTTTGACTCCGCGTGCTATATCCTACTACTTGACGCGAAGGCTAAAAGAATGGAAAAAACAAGGGTTAATTTCCAAGTTCGAAACCAGAACCAAGCGGCTAGGTAAGTTCCATTACAAGATAGAGATCGACTTGGACTTGACCTCGAAGCAAGCCCTTCACGTTCTCGGTGATTTATTGTCTAATCAACTAAAAAGCGTAAGGAGGTGGTTCAATGTCTGAAGAAAAGAAAGGGCGCTTAAAAGTCACGCTCGAAGTAGAGGTCAACGAGGAGTTAATGGATGTCATGAAAGAAGCAATGTCTAAGATGCATTGGAAGATGCCAGAGATTATGAAGCGGCAAGGAGAAGAAAAATGATTAAGCCACGCCTCAGCAATAAAAGCGAAAAGGTGACGCCCACATGAGCAGTCACAGATACGTCGAAGAAGCAGCAAGAAGAAAATGGCATGAGCCAGAAACCACTCTAAAAGAGATTGGCTTACACGCGGGCATGGTGTTCATGGACATAGGCTGCGGAGACGGATTCTTCGCCATTCCAGCCGCCAGACTTGTGGGCGAAAAAGGCAAGGTCTACGCCGTGGACGTAGACGCCTCCGCCATTAACAGGCTAAAACATAAAGCGGTGGAGAAAGGCTTGAGGAATTTGAATGCGACTGTGGGCGCGGCGGAAGAAACAGTTTTCTGCAGCGAGTGCGCCGACATCGTCTTCTACAGCATTGTGCTTCACGATTTCAGAGACCCAGCAAAAGTGCTACGCAACGCTAAAAGAATGGTTAAACCTGCTGGAATGCTAGTGAATTTAGACTGGAAGAAAAAGCCCATGCCCTTCGGTCCACCCGTGCAGATCAGGTTCAGCGAAGAGCAAGCCGCAAACCTCATCAAGCAGGCGGGTTTTAGAATAGAAAGCGTAAGAGACGCGGGACGCTACCACTACATTATTACAGCGAAACCGTGAAAAATCAATGGACAGTTTGCGTCGGATTGACAGTGTTCTAAAAGGCGAATTTTTGACGCAAGTTAGACTAATACGCCTATCAGTTTCGCTCTTTCCAGCACTTCTTCTCCGTGAGGGGCGAGTTCCAATTCTTCTGTGAGGTCCTTTCCTGCCTGATGCATACCCATGTGTTCGCCGTCACCCCAGAGGCTACTCTGCGAGAGGTCATAGACTTTTCCTTGGTAGGCTATGTATGCTGGTTTGCCGTTTTTCCCATTGTACTCTTCGAGTTCTCTACTTGTAAATTTTCTGGGTTCTTCTGCCAAAAACGTCACCTTCAACGCCCTGTACAAAGGCAAAGCGAGTTTTAAACATTTAGGAAAAACTGGCATTAATGTTTCTCGTCAATTTTGTTTAGCTGAGAACAGTGGAAGACCCGTAAGCGGCGTTTATGTTGATTCCGCCCGTGGTGGTTCTCAGGTTCACAAGAAAGTTGCTTCCCGCTGGATAGTTATCAGACTGAAGGAACGTCTGGTTTCCCGAAAATTTCTGCACATCCACGTTTATTCCTCCGATAACCGTTTGAGACTCGATTCTGGCGCCTACATCGTCAGCAATTACCATGGACAGATTGACCCCGCCAGTTGTGGTTCGAGCGTACACGGTAACATTTCCCGAAAGCTTCTGGTTCTCTGTCAAATCCACGTTTACTGAGCCCGTGGTTGACTGCAGATTGACTGAGACATTGCCTGAAACGTCCGCATTATCCATTCGAAACTGCACGCTTCCAATTGTGGTCTTGAGTGAGCCTATTCCGCAGATAATCACGCCTTTTGATAGGCTGACATCTACACTGCCTGTTGCCGTCTCTAGATCGAGATTTTGCAGAGTCACGTTGGCGTCAGCGTTCATCACAATATTGCCGACGCCTGAGCGGACATACAAGCTCAAGTTTGCTGATGGGTCGATGTAAACGTCGCAGGCTACGTTCAAGTTGTACAATAACGGCCACCTAGTGACTCGGGAGACGCTACAGGTG
>CAZXCX010000091.1:0-4306 GCA_964639375.1 uncultured Candidatus Bathyarchaeia archaeon | reverse complement strand
TTTCAACTCCTAATATTTTGCTGTGCAAAAATCGCTTCTTACACGCTCCATCTAATGTTTGCGTCGACGCTTATAAACTGCATGCTTAAAGTTTTAAAAAATAACTTAGAAAAGTCAACAGCGCACACCAAACCTAAAAAACTTCAAAAAAATTTAACAGTAATCGGTGTAGATTATCCTCAAGGTGATTGAGAATTGGTTGGGAGCTTCCTGAGAAAAAAGACTATGGGCTTACGGTATTCCATTGTCCTCACTCCGGCAAAATACCTCACTCCTTCCTTGTACCAGGAAGTTGTTCAAAGTAGCTGCAGGGGAATGGTGTCGTTTATTTTAAAAGAGTGTGGACAAACTCCGTTAACTGGCGTGGAATTGGGAGTTCACACGGGAACCCACGCTTATCTTATGCTATCTGTCTTATCAATCAAGAAATTGTTTCTCGTAGACCCTTACTTGCCGTATGTCGATGGCAACGGCACGGCTTGGGACACTTCTGACAAGGATTATGCTACAGCTCAAAGAGATTTAAGCAAATTCAAGCAATGCAAGTTCATCAAAAAAGCTTCTCTCGAAGCTGCATCCGACATACCAGATGACTTGGATTTTGTGGACTCGGTAAAATATGTGAAGGCGGACGTGGAAACTTATTACCCTAAAGTCCGCATGGGCGGAGTAATCGGAGGACACGATTTTACTGTGGATTTTCAAAGCGTCATTTACGCTGTGGTTGATTTTGCACGTCAAATCGGAGCTAAATTGTATGTAGAGTATCCTGATTGGTGGGTAGTGAAAAAAAGCTGAAAAAACAACCCAGCAAGCGCTTCGGCGCCCAGAAGAGTCGGGCCGTCCCCAAACCCAAATGGGCTCAGAATTTTTACCGCAACAAGAAACCTTTTTTGAGTTTTAGAAAGGAGGCGCTGGGGAAGGGATTCGAACCCCGATTTACTAGTAAAAATGATTTTGAAAGGCCACACAAATACGCACCACCAAACCGTTCGGAATTAAAATGTAATCCACCACCACCTTTTCACGCCTTATGGCATGATTCTGGAAAAAAGGTACGGCATCCAGCATGTGAAAAGCACGTGTTTCTGAAAGGGACGCTGTACCCCCTACCCGAGTTTTATGACATGCAGAGTGGGGAGAAGGGTGAAATAGCAAAAATGAGCGCTCGCTTAATCAGTTGGCGCAGGTTTTTTATTTTGAAATTCGAAGGGCAAAAGATAGTAATCGGTACAGAGATTATGAATTGAGGAGTTTTGAATGAAGGAGTATGAAATTCTCTATGATACTGGGAGCTGTCGAAAGCTTGTTGCTGAGATAAATCGTATGGCGAAGGAAGGGTGGCAAGCCAAGTCGATAGGCGGTTTGGGTGTTCCGACGGGTATTTCTGCTGTTTACGTGTTGATGGAGCGAGAGGTCACCGAGCCTGCACAAAAGTAACCCTGTCTGAAGTTGGGACATTACCCCACACCTTTTTTTCTTAGATTTTCCTTCTGCATTTGATTGTGCTTGGTGCCTTTGGGTTCCGCCATTCCACCGTGCAGTAATTCATCACTCAAAATTTGGGGTGGGTTGGTGGGATTAAAATTTAATCTTACATACACTATATTGATTATATTTCACGTTGCGTAACTAGGTGTCCACCAAATCCAGCGAGCCACATGAGTGCTGGATAGACGATCATACGTTCCATTCCGCCAGGACCTAAACCCAAGAAGAAAATGCTGTCATACGCATCGTTGCTGGTTAATGAACCGCTTATGATTAAACCGCTTGAGAAGAGAACTAATGCTCCAAGCGTCATCGCTCCAAGCACTATGCTTATAAGAGATAAGGGCTTTTCCAGCACTTTAAATGATGCTATGGCTGACAGCCCAGCGAACAAAAAAGCCATTGAAGACACCACGCCGTGAACGGTTCTAAAATCTTTCGTGAAGACGCCGACACCCATTGCTCCTATAGCCATTAAAAGGAGCAACATGTTTACGGTCTTAAAGTTAGAACTTTGTCTTAAAAAGTATGTTCCAATGAGTAATAATAGTCCTAGAAGGAAGACAGATGAGTTGAAGATTATTGAGGAGGGCCCGATTCCAAGGTCGCTTATGTAATTGTCAGACACGCTGTAGCCAGGATACAACGCCTCTGCAATAGTTAAACCTAGGATGAACTGTGTGACTGCGATAAAAAAGAGCACTCCGGCCACTTTTTCTCTTGAATATGTCATGCGTTGCAATATCTACAAGTGAAAGATAAAACTTTTCCATGTGCGCGCTCTATGTTTTCGGCGACAAGCGCTTAAGGTACAACTGTTCTGTCTTCGAATTCTATAGTCCATTTTTACCCGTAAAAATTTTCAGCCATATCAGGTTGGTTCCTGAGCAATTCCAGAAAGCTGTAATTTATGCCTATTTTGCTAAAATAAGCCTAAAAAAGCTTGAAAAACAGCGCCGGGGAAGGGATTCGAACCCAATTTAATAGTAAAAGTACGCACAGGTTCGCTGGGATTTGACCCCAAAAGGGAGCGGGCCCGGTGGGATTTGAACCCACGATTTCCGGCTCCGAAGGCCGACGCCTTAATCCGTGCTAGGCTACGGGCCCTCTGCACAGAGAACAATGACGGAGAGCCATTAAAAGATTTACGAAAATTCTTATTAACCAACATAACATTAAACTTTGTTCGCTGCATGGCGGGCCGGTAGCTCAGCACGGCTGGAGCGTTCGGCTGATAACCGAAAGGTCGCCGGTTCGAATCCGGCTCGGCCCATTTCACAACGCTTAAATCAACGTTATTCACTGAATTGCATGTTGGGAATTGCGTTATTAACTGTTTTAAGTGGTTTTCAAACGTAGCGCGCGCGCTAAACCATTTTTAGCCAATTTCGGAACAGGCATGCGCGCAGCACTATTTAATATTCAAATAAGAGAATTGTATGTGGGTAAGTTAAGCATTGATTTGAGGAAGTGGGTATATCATGGGAAGAGAATCGTTTGATGTTGAGAAAACTGCAATGGAATTAGTTATGAACGATAATGTAACGAAAAAGAGGCAATTGGCAAAAAAGATCTTTGACGCTGCATACGAAGAGGGGATTTATCCCTCGAGCATCCATGAATTTTATATGGCTCGCGGCAGGGGCGAATTCGGCGGTTTCACAGTCCCTGCGATAAACCTGAGGAGCCTGACTTATGATCTGGCTCGCGCGATATTCAGAGTGACGAAGAAAAACGACTCTGGCGCTTTTGTCTTTGAGATTGCCAGGTCTGAGATCGGTTATACCGATCAGTCGCCAATTGAATACGCAAGCATGGTTCTGGCAGCAGCGGTAAGGGAAAGCTATTCCGGTCCAGTCTTTATCCAAGGAGACCATTTTCAGGTCAACGCCGCCAAGTTTAAAGAGAATCCTGATAAGGAAATTGAAGGTTTGCAGGCTTTAATCGCGGACGCGATTAGTTCGGGTTTCTATAATATCGATATTGACTCATCAACGCTTGTCGATTTGTCCAAACCGGATTTGAAAGAACAACAGCTTCTGAATTATGATGTCTGCGGAAGGCTCACGCAGTTTATCCGCCGTGTTGAGCCGAGAGGGATTACAATTTCGGTGGGTGGAGAGATTGGCGAGATTGGGCATCAGAATTCAACGCCTGAAGACCTGCACGCATTTATGGCCGGCCTCGAAGACAAGCTAGGCAAGGGTTTGGCTGGCACTAGTAAGATTTCAGTTCAGACGGGGACCACCCATGGCGGCGTTGTCCTGCCTGACGGGTCAATCGCGCAGATCAAGCTTGACTTTAACACGTTGAAGACTCTTTCTGAGATTGCCCGCAGAGAATATGGGCTGGCTGGAGCTGTGCAGCATGGAGCTTCAACCCTGCCTCCTGAGGCATTCCACAAGTTTGTCGAATGCGAGACCGCTGAAGTGCATTTGGCCACGCAGTTCCAGAACATGATTTACGAATCAGAGCACTTTCCAGCTGACCTAAAGAAGAGAATTTACGAATGGCTAAAAGTCAACGTCGCAAGTGAGGCTAAACAAGGCGAAACTGAAGAACAATTCCTCTACAAGACCCGAAAAAAAGCGTTGGGCCCCTTCAAGAAAGAAATTATGAGACTGCCACAACAGACACGTGATGCGATTGCAGCTGGAATCGAGAATAAGTTTGATTTCCTCTTCAAGCAGCTCAACGTCGTAAACAAGAGAGCCTTAGTGAATAAATACTGCACGCGCGAATAAACTAAAGTCTCTTTATATCGATCGACAAAAAACAACAAAAAAGTGTGCTTCTAAGTCAATTGCCTGTATAC
>CAZXCX010000090.1:0-4474 GCA_964639375.1 uncultured Candidatus Bathyarchaeia archaeon | reverse complement strand
GGCGGGTACATAAGCGTAACCGAGAACGGTGACTTGATACCATGCTTCTACACAGACCTAACACCTTCAGAACCTATGTTGCTCGGGAACATAAGAGAGAAAAGTCTGAGGAAAACGTGGGAGGAAATACAGAAATCGGATTATTACCGCAGCTTCAGAGACAGAAGCGTCCTGAAGGGGAAGTGCGGAGTTTGCGAGTACCGCGAAATATGCGGTGGTTGCAGAAACAGAGCCTACGCGTACACAGGCGACATATACGAATCCGACCCTGCTTGTGCGTACATACCCGAAAGCCTGCGCAAGAAATAAACACGCGTAACAATTCTTTTTTAGGGCAAACAAATTACCCGACCGCCAACAGATGCTGAAAACTGCTGTTCGTTCCAGCACACACGCTAATTTTGAGCAAACTTTTAGCAAAAGAATTTTATGGGAAGTATTCTATTTGGATAGTTGACCCAGAATGAAAAATAAGTGGTTTTTTGGCATTTTCTTTTTCACTCTTCTTATTGCATTACTTTTTGCAGGAATCAATTCATACCTGAAAACGTACTCGAACACTGGGCAGATAGATGTTTTTGTTGGCGTTGACGTTGCTTATGACGGTGTGGAGGACATCAAGATGCTGGTTGATGAAGTTAAAGCGTACACGAATTTTTTTATCATAGGCAGCATTGGAATACCCTGGGATATTACGAAGCTTAACGAAGTTTGCCAGTATATTAATGACAGCGGGCTTTACTTCGCGACCTATATACATCCAGATCCAATGGACCAGAGTTATCAGATTCAGTGGATTAGCGATGCTAGGCAGAGGTGGGGAGACCGTTTTGTGGGATTGTACGCTGTTGACGAACCCGGGGGACACCAAATAGACCGGTATGAATACGAAAATGAAACGTACATGTTTGTAAAAGAAGCAGATAACTACACCGATGCAGCTAATAAGTATATTAAAAAATTAAGTGAGGCTACGAGCTATTTTAGAAATGACTGGCATATTGGAGATTTTCCTCTGTTTACGTCTGATTATGCACTATACGAATTCGATTATAGAGCGGACTACGATGTAGTCCTAGCCGAGTTCGGTTGGAATCACAGCAGACCTTTAAACGTGGCTCTTTGCAGGGGCGCAGCCGCAGTGCAGAACAAAAAATGGGGAGTCATGATAACATGGAAATACGACACATCGCCTTACATCGAGGATAGAGCAGAATTGTACAATGACATGGTTACGGCTTACCAAAACGGCGCTGAATACATCGTTGTATTTAATTACCCGAAGAATTTTACTTACGGAATTTTCCAGGAAGAACATCTTGAGGCTTTAAGGCAATTCTGGCAATATGTAAAAGATAATCCTAGAACTACTAATGCAGTTGAGGATAAAGTGGCTTACGTTCTTCCAAAAGATTACGGGTATGGCTTCCGCGGACCAAACGACAAAATTTGGGGCTTATGGGAATCAAACAGCCTTTCAAGCAAAATATGGTACGATGCAAACGGTTTATTATCGCAGTACAAGGCGAAGATGGACATAATTTATGAAGATACCATCGAACAGAACAAGACGCTAGCATACCAGAGGCTAATATTTTGGAACGGGACAATATTGACAAGGGACAACAACGGTTGGTAAAATGACTGAAAATACTTATTGTTACGAGTTCACTTCAATGAGAAGCAAGAATGAATTGAGAGCTTTTAACAGAAACTTTATTATGTTATCGCTCGGTTTTAAACCTGAAAGCCGAGGAAGCCAACGATGAAAAACCCTGCGCCTAAACAGAACAAATCAGACGTTTACGATTCAAGGACGAATTGGCCGCCCTACACTTACAGAGATTACCCAGACATAAAACCTGAAACGTACAGGTCCTACATGGAATTCTTGTCAACTGAAAATACGTCGAAAAAATTAATGGAGTTGCAGCCGTGGATATCCATCTGCGATTCAAGGTGTGCTTTCTGCTATTTTCCAACCACAGCCACTAGCAAAGCGAATATAGAAACGTACCTTGAAGCGCTGAAAAAAGAGTTAACAATGTACGCTCAAACAAAATATGTTAAAACAAGCGTGTTCGATGAAATAGTTTTGGGTGGTGGAACACCAAGCGTCCTTTCGGCTGAGCAGATGATTGACCTTATTGACTTCTGCAAAGAACGGTTCACTATCAACAAGGAATACTTCATCAAAGTCTCGGGTTCCTCGAATACGCTTGCACTAAACAAAATCGACAAGCTCTCAGCCTATGGCGTGTACCAGCTGGATATGGGTGCTCAAACCTTCGACGATAATCTCAGGAAAATGCTATGTCTGCCCGACACAGCGGAAAACGTGGAAAAAGCCATCCGACACGCTAAGAAACTCGGTTTGTGCGTGTGCGTGGACCTCATGTACAATCTCCCAAGCCAGACAATGGAAAGCTGGATAGACACACTGAAAAAGGCTATAGAGCTGGACGTTGAGATTGACGCCTACTCATTGCATGTAGATTCAGGCACCCCACTTGAAAAAATGATTGAAATGGGAGTGGCTCCTCCGCAGGGAAACGCGGAATACGAGAAACAACAGTACTTAACTGCCTATAAGCTGTTGACTGAAGCAGGCTACAAAGCTGTTGGCCACGACCGCTTTTCCAGAGTAGAGTGGCACTTCAGAGAGAGTTGCCTGAACGGTTGGCCGTGGGGAGGCATATTAACCACAGGCGCAGGATGCTTCATGGGATACCTGCAAAAATTTTCTTATTCTAACATTGAGGACATAAACGAGTACATGGCAGCCGTCAACGCTGGAAGACTGCCGATTAGCAGGCTTTCAGAATCCACAGATGAAGACATGATGAGAAGGACTATGACGAGGCTTTACTTGCGGCTTCCAGTTGACAAGATAGAATTCAAGCAGAAATTCGAGAAAATACCTGAAGAAGTTTTCCCGCAGCAACTTCAGAGACTAAAGAATAAGGGCCTTATTGAAATTGACGACAAAGAGATTAAAATAACTAAACTCGGGGACATATGGAAAGGAAACATCGCATGGGAATTCGCTCCGAAACCCACAAAAGAATCAGCGTAAACAGCTGCACTTTTTGTAGCTGAGAAGTTTTAGACAGGCAACTATTCTACTAAAATCTTACAGTAGTCTTAATTGAGAAATGAAAAAAGAAAAGGGTGGTTTTACGTCTTCCCCGGCATGACCCCATACCAGTATGCGACTTTAGCGGCGATTACAGCGAGTAAAGCCCAAACACCGTAAATTGCAGCATAAGTAAAGTATGCAAGGCCCACTGCGTCCCAATAGCTCAATCCCATAAGCGCCATTGGAGAAAACCAAAGGTATGTCTGAGTGGTAAATACTACTGCAACTATGGCACCCACAAGCGCCGCAAGCAACATCCATTTAAAGCCTATAGAACCCCGCTTGATGAAGTATTCCATTAAAGCTCCGGTTATGTATCCCATCAACATGCCGCTAATAATCACACCGAGCCAGTCTGCGGTTGGAACAAAGTATTGTCCGTAGTATGCGGCCATGCTTACTGTGAAAAGTATGCTGCATAGGAATCCTGATGCGCCTCCAGCCCACCTGCCTTTAATTAATCCCAGTACTGCTGGGATACCACCGGTGAGAATAGCCTCAGCGGTACCGATGGTCAATATATGCTGTAGCGGTATTTCTGTTCCTCCCCAGAGCCAAGGTGGGGCATATATATGTATTGTAGTCAGAAGGTCCTTTATCACTGTCGGGAAAGCGAGGATCAGCACGCCTATAAGTATTGGTATGACAACGCCGAGTGAAATGTCGCTGAAGATATAACCCAACAATTTATCTGTTGTCTTCGACAACCCTCTCCGTCTCCTTTGTCGTCTTTTATGTACTATAAATTAATAAGCTTTTCCACTTTAATTGCGTGCGCCTAAACATGGATATATGTTAATTCAAGTGAGTTAAAGGCGCAATAGCGCTGTCACACCTAAACAAATTTTAGTATATAATAATGCTTAATTTTTATTTAGGGTGACCATATGGAAAAAAGATTCTATGCACTATTCGGTGTTTTTGGGCCGTTAGTAGCTTACATTTCTATCGGAGTATCGATAGTGCTCTCGCCGTGGTTCAGCTGGGAGAGTAACGCTTTAAGTGACCTTGGTCATGCCGTTAGGAGCGAGGTTGCATCGATATTCAATTTTGGTCTGTTACTGGCAGGTTTTCTTTTGATGGTCTATGCGGTTACTGCGTTTAGGAAACATGCTAAGTACACCAGCATCTGCTTGTTGACTTCAGCTTTTATGATTCAGTTATTAGCTACATTCGACGAAGTATACGGTTTTCTTCATTATGCGGTATCAGTACCACACTTTATGATGCTAAGCATTACTTCTATCGTATATACCATAGAAAAAAAATCGTCTTTAGCTATGATAACTTTAATAATAGCTCTCGGTTCGTGGGCACTATATGGGCTAAAAATAT
>CAZXCX010000089.1:0-4483 GCA_964639375.1 uncultured Candidatus Bathyarchaeia archaeon | reverse complement strand
ACTTTAACGTGGACTTTGTTTCGGTGTATGCGCTCGTCAGTCAAGAGCTTGCGGAACTTTTCCTCGGCAATCTTCATAATCTCCGCGATTTCTTCTGGTGCCCGTCTAAAGTTCTCTGTTGAAAACGTGTAGAGCGTTACAAATTTGACGCCGAGTTTTTCGCACCAATCTAAAAGTTGCTCAACTGTTTCCGCGCCCTTTTTGTGGCCCAACCAAGGGTTAAGCTCGTTTTCTGAAGCCCATCGCCTGTTTCCATCCAAGATTATGGCGATATGCTCCAGTTTCGCGCCGCTCTTAACTTGAAGCCACAACCATTTTTCGTAAAGCTTGTAGGCGCCAATAACGGAGAGAAGTTTCTTGAGCACTAACTGAACCTCACATTTTTAAGAGCATTGGTGCACGGCATTCTTTGTGTACCAGAGGTAAAGCCCTAATGGCTTCAATTAAAGCTTGCTATGATTAAGGGTAAAAGCGACCAAATTATTACCTTTTTTCCGATGATGAAGAAACGTCTTCTCCAAACTCGTCAACCTTGTCTTCAGACCCTTTGAAGAAGTCTTTAGTTGACCTGTGGATGATGATTACTAACAGAACTGAAGCAATGGCTATGAGTATGCCGACAATTATGGCAAAAACTAGGTTGGAGAACTCCGGGTTATCGAGTCCTACGCCAGGCTTGATAAGGATGTTTGCTGTTCCATCAAGGATCCAGCGGAACCAAGCAACGAACACCACTAAGGCGACGTTTCGCAGCAATCGCGTGTCTCGTTCAAAGTACAAGCGTATGCTTCTACCAAAAAGCGCGATACTTATGCCCACCACCATAAGGTCCATGAATCCTTTGATGAAGAAACCTGCCGCTGTTGGAAGAGCGCTGACCCATCCAGCTAAATCCGTGGGAACTGGTGTTACGTTAGCAGCAGCGTTTGCTACTCCCAAGTATGCGCTCACAGCTACGCATAGGATTCCAGCGATGACAGTATAGTTCGAGATTTGCACTGGAAGAGGCGGAGGTGAGTATTCTTTGGCCCACTTGTAAAAGTTTCTGGCTCCTCTGTCAACTCCGAAACCCTTAACGAGCAAGACCACGCCTAAAATAAGAACTATGGTTATAAGATAGTAGTTAACGGCGCCAGGTATTAAGTAGAGAATCCCAAAAAGGAAAAAGAGCAGTCCTGGTATGCCTAAGGCTATGCGAGCGTATCTGGGGTTTTCCCATATAAGTCTAAGGTAACGCGAAAAAAGAGCCGCTGTTTCTTCAATGGATTCACTGTGTTTAACAACTATACGTCTAACGGATGAAACTGGTACTCTGGATTCTACAAGTGGCAAGACGGCTTCGTCTGAATATCCATCTGTGACCAGAATGACTTCGTTTGCACTGAAAGAATGTAGTAAATTGCTTAGTTCGGCAACCAATTTTCTGTCTGCGCTCACTCCTCCCAGTTCCGACCCAGAGATTGTTGCAACCTCGAAGATTTCTTCAGGTTGCTTTTCGGTTTGCAGGCGGTCGTGTAGACGGACGGCTTCGAACATGGCGTTGGCGTCTGCTTCTTCTGGGTCCCGCAGGGCCAAGGAAACTGCAGCATCCAAGTTTACGGTTCTCCCCAGAAGCGGCGTTTTTATTCCCGCCTTTGCTTCCAGATCACCATCTCTGTCAACACATAGAATTAGAATGCGTTTCTCTGTTTGCTGCTCCGTTTCTTTTTCAGTCATCTATTCTCTATTCCTATTTTCTCTATAAGTTAACTTTAATCTTGTGTTTGAGGGTCTTGCGAGTCGTCGTCTGCGAGCAGCTGGAACTCGTCCCAGCTTAGTTTTTCACCTCGTTGCAGTTTATCTTGCGCTTGCGATTCAAGCTTTTCTTTAAGCGCTTTTTCTGCATTCTTCTTTTGTTTTTCGTCTTCTTCTCTTATAGCGTCTTGTAGCTTTTTCTTTTTTTCCGTTAGTGCTTTCATTTCTTGATGTAGGGGTTTAGTTTGTTCGTTTGCTTGGATGTAAGCACTGTGGAGGCGGTCGGCTTCTCTTTTGATGTTTTTTGCTTCGCTGATTTTGGCAACTATGGTTGCATGAAATTCTTGACTTTTTTGGGCAGTTGCGATTAGTTCTTGATGATACGCGTTTGCCTCGGCTTCAAGCGTTTTCAGTTCTTTTCGCAGCTCCGCGATTTTCCTGTTTTGCTGTTCGATTTTCTTATAGATGTTTAGCTGCGGTTCGAGTTGTTTGACCTCTTCCACGAGTCTTTTTTCTTCTTGCAGGTCAAGCGGTGTCGTTTGGATTTTCCATTCGATGTCTTGAATTTCTTTTTCTAGTTGTCTGCGGCTTTTTCTCGGTTTTTTCTTTTTCAGTTCCACGACTTTTTTGCTTCGCACGATTATTTCTTCAATGATAGTTCCATTTCTAGCTCGTGCGGTTTCCCGTTGCTGCTTTAGCGTTTTGACTTTTTCGTTTAGGCTATTGCGTTCGTTTTCGAGTGCGTGTATTTCATTGCGGTATTTTTTGAATTGTTCATTAAGTTTATCTCGTTTTTCGATGTGCACTTTCGTTTCTGCGTTCGCTTTGTTGATTTGTTCTCTCAGCGTGGCGATTTGCTTGTTGAAGGCTGCGATTTGGTTTGCTTTTTGTTGTTCTGTCAAGAGTTATCCTCTGTGGGAGTTGCCATAATAGACTTGTGGTTTTCAAATTAATATTGATTTCAGGTACGTTTTCGTTTCTTGTTATGGAGTTTTCTTTTTTGAGTGTTATAAGTTTTAAATAGTCTGTTGCTCCATGTTTTTGGCGAGAGACGAAAGATGAAGTACAACTATGATGAGCTGCTGAAACGGGCGTGTTCGCAGATGCCAGAGGTTTCGCTGAAGCGCGAGCGTTTGGAGTTGCCACGGTTGTTCATCAATACGGTAGGCATGCGCACGGTAATCTCTAATTTTAAAGAAGTTGCCGATGTTCTGGATCGTGATCCGCAGCACATTTTGAAGTTTTTGACGCGGGAAATGGCTACGGCTGCGACATTTCATGATTCACGGGCGATTTTTCAAGGGAAATTTCGGCGGGACAGCTTTGAAAGGTTGTTGCAGCGGTACATGGAAAGCTTTGTAGTTTGTCCTGTTTGCAAGCGTCCGGACACGAAGATTGTGAAGGAGAAGCGTTTGGCTTTTCTGGTGTGTAACGCATGCGGTGCGAGATCATCTATAAAGCAGTTGTGAGAGCGCGTTGAAACTTGGACGCCTACGTTAATCTTAAGAAGATTGGTAGAAACGTGCTTTTGGCTATTTGCGACTGTGAGGTGCTTGGTAGAACTTTGCGGGAAGGGAAAATTGTTTTTCATGTGAAGGATGAGTTTTACAATGGCGGAAAAGTTAGTGTTGAAGAGGCTGTGGGTATGATTGAGAATTCGACGATTGTGAACATGGTGGGCAAGAACTGTGTTGGAAAGGCCATAGAGAAGGGTTATGTGCACCCCGAGGCAGTGTTACGCATAGAGGGTGTACCTCACGCTCAAATAGTGAAACTTTAACCATGCTTTTGGACAAATAGTAAAAATCAGCTACTTTCGTTTTCTGAATAGGCTTAGCCTCTTCTATTGTGCATACGTACTCGAACCCGGATTCTATCAGTTTCAATGCTTCCGTTTCTGTTCTAGCGGTTTTTGCGGATTACGACAACCTCAGTCGCTTTTGAAAAATAACAATTTCCTTTTTCTTGTTATCTAAATTCCCACTCGCAGTAGGGGTCTCCTAAGACTATGCACTTAGTCTCCTTAACGTGCTGGTTCTTCACAGTGGAGAAGAAGCCGTTGAGAAAGCCTGTGGTGAAATAGCAGGAAGGGACCTTTTCTTTAGTTGTGAATATCTTCGTCTGCGAGCTCTCACAGTTCTCCACTATTCTTATGGTCTCATCCACCGTAACCTTTCCAACCTTGCATTGGTTTAGGAAATTTAGAACACGCTTCACAGCCTCATCCTCACTTAACCCAGCTTCCAACAGGCGTTCCCCAACCTGCTTCCCTGCCCTGGCGCCCCCCATCCCCAACACCATTCGGTACCTCTCACCGGCTAGAGCGGGAAAGACCATGGCGTGCATGACCCTGTGGATGCTCACCATGCTTCCCAGCGTAGGCCGCTCCAAGAGCGGCTTTCCATGGAGTAGAAACTCCATGAGATGATGCATCAACCGTTCATGTATCCTTTCGATAACTAAGACATCTTTCTCCAAAGAGTCCTGCAGCTCATCGATTTCTCCGGGCACCACCTTAATTTCACAATAAGGATCCCCCAGTCCTATGCACTTTGTCTCAATGGCGTTCCACTCCCTCTCAGGTCCTCGCAAGCTCCCAAATCCCTTTATCGTGCCTGCTATCAAAGGGGGAAGATAGAAAGCCATCGTTGCACCGACGTCTTTGAATCCCCAGCATTCGGAGGATTCGTATATTCTAACGTAGTGTTCGTCGGTCTTCGATGCGTCTTCAAGGTATTCAAAGGTGCCG
>CAZXCX010000088.1:0-4513 GCA_964639375.1 uncultured Candidatus Bathyarchaeia archaeon | reverse complement strand
CCAGCAGGCGTGAAACACCCAAAATACGTTTACATGGGCGTCACCGCAGGCATAGGCGCTTACGGAAACAACATGGGCATCCCCACCGTGAACGGCGCCATATACTTTGACGACAGTTACACTGGAAACGTCACAGTCTACTGCGGATGCATAGGGCTACTGCCGCTTAAAAAGTTCCGAAGAAACGCCAAACCAGACCACATAATCCTGTTGGCAGGCGGAAAAACAGGCCGCGACGGTATCCACGGCGTAACCTTTGCTTCCGCCGAGCTAACGGAAAAATCAGAAGAAGTGTCCAGACCAGCCGTGCAGATAGCAGACCCAATTGAAGAGGAAAAACTGAAACGTGCCATAATTGAAATCCGAGACCGAGAACTTGCCTCAGCAATAACGGACTTGGGCGGTGGAGGATTATCCTCAGCTGTCGGCGAAACCGCCAAACGGTTCGGTTGCGGCGCAACGGTGGAACTGGAAACGGTGCCCCTGAAATATCACGGCTTGGCGCCTTGGGAAATCTACATTTCAGAATCTCAAGAAAGGATGCTTCTAACCGTTCCGCCTGAAAACCTTGGAAGAGTCTTGGAAGTTTTCGAAAAGGAAGACGTGGAAGCCACAGCCATAGGAAAACTCACAAGAGAGCAACGCTTACAGCTCAGTTATCAAGGCAAAAAAGTAGCAGACATGGACATGTTCTTTCTTTTTGAACCGCCAGAAAGCATGAAAACCGCAACATACGAAAACGTAGAGTTTGAAGAGCCAGCGTTTCCAAAACCAGAAGACCTTACGGAAACACTTTTGCAGCTGCTGTCCGCGCCCAACATCACCAGCAAAGAAAGCGTAGTGCGCACTTACGACCACGAAGTAAAAGGAAACACCGCGTTGAAACCCCTGCAAGGCGAGTATGGCGGGCCGAATGATGCAGCAGTGATAAAGCCTCTCGAAAGCTCTTGGAAGGGCATAGTAATTTCATGCGGGATGAATCCGAACTACGGGAAAATTGATGCTTATTGGATGGCCGCCTCAGCCATAGACGAAGCAGTAAGGAATAACATTGCGGTTGGAGGCCGCCGAATAGCGCTTCTCGACAATTTCACGTGGGGCAACCCTGAAAAACCAGAAAGGTTAGGCTCCCTCGTGAGAGCGTGCCAAGCGTGCTATGACTTCGCCACCGCCTTAAAAACACCCTTCATTTCGGGAAAGGACAGCCTTTACAACGAGTCACCTCTTGGTCCAGTTACGCCGACCCTCCTAATCACAGCGTTGGGCGTCATTCCCGACATTCGCCTAACCACTTCCATGGACGTTAAGGCACCAAGCAATCCGCTATATATTGTTGGTCAAACCTTTAAGGAGCTGGGCGGCTCAGAATACTACAAGCTCAAAGGGCATATGGGAAAAACTGTTCCGAAAGTGCGCGCAGCACAGGCTAAAAGAAACTTCAGAGCCGTTACTAAAGCCATTGACTTAGGCTTTGTCAAAGCGTGCCATGACCTCTCAGAAGGCGGGTTGGCAGTGACGGCGGCGGAGATGGCTCTGGCAGGAGGTTATGGCATGGAATTGAACCTGAAAAAAGTGCCCAGCAAAGCGCTGAACCGCAACGACTTCCTGCTGTTTTCTGAGTCAAACAGCCGCTTCCTCATTGAGGTTCCTGAAAAAGCCAAAAATGACTTTGAAGCTGTGATGAAAGGTAAAGTTTGCGCTGAAATAGGCTGGGTCACCAAAAATCCTAAATTAACTGTCCATGGATTGGGCGGCGCAGTTGTTGTGGATGCTTCGCTCACGGCTTTGCGTCGAAGCTGGAAGGAGACTTTAAGCAGCGGGGTGTAACGGGTGAAGCGGGAAGAAATAAAGGTCTGTGTTATGCGCGTGGGCGGAACGAATTGCGATTTGGAAACGCAGCGTGCCTTTCAAGAGTTGGGCGTTCAGGCTGAAACATTGCACTTGAACGAGCTTGTCAAACGCAGAAACCTCTTGGATTACCAAGTGCTTGTTTTTCCAGGCGGTTTCTCGTTTGGGGATTACGTGCGTGCTGGAGTAATATTGGCAAGATGGCTGTCAGCCAAGTTGGGTAAAGAACTTAAAGCTTTTGTTGAAGAGAACAGGCTGATTCTCGGCGTATGCAACGGTTTTCAAGTTCTGGTTGAGTACGGCTTGCTTCCAGGCTTTGACGGTGTAAGCGCTTATCCTGAAGCCGCCCTCGCCACGAATATTCCACAGGGCTATAACTGCCGCTGGGTCTACCTCAAACAAGAAAACAAGGGAAAATGCATATTCACAAACAAAATTCCCAAAGGAAAAGTGCTTAAAATACCCGTTGCTCATTCAGAAGGAAGGTTCCTCTTTCCAAGAGAAAGACAGCAAAAGCTCCTCGAAAAACTGTACGAGAATGATTTGCTAGTTTTCCGATATTGCAGCGAGAACGGCGATTACGCAGAAGGCAGGTATCCAACAAACCCGAATGGCTCTTTCCACGATATTGCTGGAATCTGCAACAGGGATGGGACTATTTTCGGTTTGATGCCGCATCCTGAAAGAGCGCTTTACTGGTGGCAACAACCAGACTGGACGCGGCAAACGCAGATGCCGCAGTACGGCGACGGGAAACTGATTTTCGAAAGCCTCATCGACCATTTAACTAAGAAGTTCTAAGTCCTTGGTAAAGGGAAGCCCAGCCCTCGCGCCCATTTTCATGACGCATTTTGAAGCCACAAAATTGCCCAGCCTACCGCACTCGAAAAGGCTTTTACCATTAACTAAGCCGTAAAGGAAACCAGCACAAAAAGCATCCCCAGCACCAGTCGTATCGACGACTTTCACTTTGAAGGCTTTTATCAAATGCCGTTCGCGACCATCAGTAACGTAGCACCCGTCACCGCCGAGTTTAACAGCGACTATCTCGGCGCCCTTTCCGACCATGAAATCGGCGCCTTCGCAATAGTCAGTTTTTCCCGTCAAGAGTTCAAGTTCGATGGCGTTTGGCATCAAAACGTAAGTCTTCTTTAAAATCGGCTCTAGATTAGCATAGCCTTTTCTTGCGTACAACGCGCCGGGATCGAAGCTAACTTTGACGCTGTTTGGGAGAGCGCTCAAGAGCTTTTTCTGTGTTTGGAAAGATTTTTCGCCGACGAAGGAAGTTAAATGCAAAAACTGCGCTTGCGAAGCGTATTCAACGTTTATCTCGTCAAACTCTATCGTGTCGTTAACGCCTGAATCGATGTACAACGCCCGTGCGCCTTTCTTGTCCACGAAACCCAAGACTGAGCCGCTTTTGCCTTGCCCAGCGCGGATTGTGCCGTCGGTATCGACTCCTTCCGCACGGAAATCTTTGAGGAGCAAGTCGCCTTCTCTGTCACAGCCCACTTTGCCGATGAAGCCCACTTTGCAGCCGAGCCTTGCGAGTCCGACTGCGGTGTTTGCGGCTGAGCCTCCGCAGGCTTCGGCGTAGTCCTCTATGAAGCTTTCCTCTTCTGCCTTGGCGAGCCTGTTTACTTTGAAGAGCTTGTCCACGTTTAGCGCGCCAAAACCGACAGCGTCAAAATGGCTCATGAGAACAACTCTCGCAAGTGAATTTTAAACTCGCCCAGTTTCCCGCCGTAATTGCCAGCGGAAACTCGCACGACGCCGTCAACGTTCAGGACAGCGCCGATTCCAGCTTTCATAGCTTCTTTAACGGGCTCCATTGAGACGCCGTTGATCACTATTTCTGGGATGTAGCGTACGCCTTCGGGAACCATAGAGTTCTTGTCCAATCCTGGTTTAAGCGACGGGCAATACGGATGATTAGTTGTAGGACCTATCGATGGAAAACGCGTTTCAGGCTTGGAACCCGCAGAGCAAACATCAAAAGGAGTGATTACGCCAGCGACTTTGTGTATGGCTTCTAAGGCTTTCTCGCCTGCTTTTTTCATGGCTTCTTTTGTTTTACACATCACCCAGAAGTTTGCGCCCATGACGCCGCGGGCATAACCCAAATACCGTTCAATGATGAAGTCTGGAACCATCAGGGGAACCACAATAACCTCTCTGCCATAGCGCTTTTCACCCCACTCGTAACCATCACCGCAATGCCCAATCCGCGTCATCATATCCAATTTTCCCTCAGCATTGGACAAAGCGTCAAAAACCGCTGTGAACGGCTTGACAAGTATGTCTTGGCGGATTCTGTAAGAAAGTTCGGTTTCAAACTTCTTCAACGAATCAGCGAATGGCATTTTGCGGCTTATTTCTCCCCAGAACTGCAGGATCGCGCCTTTGCGTTGGTCCGGGGTTTCGTTTTCGCTCAGCCATTTTTCGACGCCGCCTTCCACTCTGCCAATCACCACTGAAGGTGTGGCGGTTGAGTCTTCAGCCGCACTGCGCAATGTGCGCTCTTCATCAGCCGTGACGATTACGCGACAAAAGATTCCAGCAAAGGCTTCGGCATAGGTATCTTCAATTTCCGCTTTAGCTACCATCTACCCGAGCCTCCCGATGCTTTCGCCTCTGACTTTCTTTCTAAATTCGCTGCTTTCTT
>CAZXCX010000087.1:0-4529 GCA_964639375.1 uncultured Candidatus Bathyarchaeia archaeon | reverse complement strand
CGAGTTGGCACTGGACCTTTGCCTAGGGAAATGACGAAGGAAGAAGCCAAAAAAAGAGGCTGGTTTGAAACCGCTGCAGGAACAGGCCGCGACAGGCGTTCTGCTCCATTCGATTTTGAATTAGCCAAAAAAGCCGCCAAGATAAACGGTGCAACGCAAGCCGCGGTGACAAAACTCGACTGCATGTTTCCCAACTGTCAAAGCGCGAAAAAATTCGGCAGTCTTCCTACAGACGCAAAACAGTTTATAAAAGAAGTTGAAAACAGGACTGGAATACCCGTGGTTCTAATCGGCACAGGACCTGAAGCCTTAGACATTATTGACAGAAGAAAATAGCAAACTTTTATTTCTAAAAAGCGGTTACTGTTTCCTTTTAGAGGTAACTTAAATGCATAAAACTAACGGTTACGTTAAGGCTTCAGCCAGTCTTCTTGTGCTCCTATTTGCGGCGGGATTGCTCGTTGGGGGAATAGTGAGCTTTTACATAACCTTCCAAGAAATGACCAAACTGAGTAACGAAGTCGCATCTCTGCAAAGCCAAGTCTCAGGGCTCAGAGGCGCTCAAAACATTACTTACCAAAACATCACGATCTACCAGAACGCCACAGCCTTAGCGGACATCTACGCAGATGTGCGAAATTCGGTTGTGCTGGTTCAAGGAACCACAAGCGATGGAGGAGTGCAAGCCTCAGGTTTCGTCTATGACTTTTCGGATAGAAACGTTGTGATAACCAATTACCACGTTGTACACGATACTTCAGGTTTAAGCGTTACCTTCTCAAACGGAAACGGATATTCAGCTACAGTCCTCGGAACTGACTCCTACGCGGATTTAGCGGTTCTTTCGGTTGACGCTCCTGCCAGCGAGTTCAAGCCTGTCGAGATTGTCAGTTCGTCTACGTTGCGTGTAGGCGATCCAGTTATAGCCATAGGAAACCCCTACGGTCTAGTCGGCTCACTAACCACTGGCGTGGTAAGCGCTCTGGGCAGAACCCTCACGGAAGAAGACTATGCAGGTGGCTTCGCAATCGCGAACATCATACAAACTAGCACGCCTATAAACCCTGGAAACTCCGGGGGTCCACTGCTGAACGCGGTTGGAAAAGTCGTGGGCGTAACAACGGCAATAGTCTCTGACTCGCAGGGATTAGGCTTCGCTGTTCCATCAAACACTATTCTCAGGGAAATATCCGCCTTGATAACAACTGGAACTTACAGCGACCACTCTTACTTGGGCGTTTCAGGACAGGACATGAGCTACAACACAGCGCAGCAAATAGGCGCAAGCGTTACTTACGGCTGGAGAATCGCTTCAGTCACGGGTGGAGGCCCTTCAGATGGCAGATTGGAGGTTAACGACATTATAATTGCCATGAACGGAACTACGATAAAGAACAATGATGATCTGGCAAGCTATCTTGCAGAGAAAACCCTGCCGGGACAGCTCTTGGTTCTTACCGTGGTGCGAGGCGACTCAACAATTTACGTGAACGTTATTCTGGGAAAAAGACCCGCACCGCCAACATAAACTTTGATCTACCTCAAAAATTTTCTTTCCCAGAAGGCAAATTTTTCCCCACAGTTTTCAGGCATAGCAGCGACATTAAGCGTTTATCTCTTTTCAATAGGAACAAAAGTGCGTCCATATTCACCAATGTACTTTGATGTAGGGCGAATGAGCACTGCATCAGCGTACTGCTCTAACACGTGGGCGGTCCAGCCTGACACTCGGCTTGAAGCAAAAAATGCGGTGAAGAATTCTTTGGGAACGCCCAACGCGTGCATGACTAAGGCGGCATAAAAATCTACATTTGGAAAAATCTTTTTCTTATGGTAAACTACAGCCTCAATTTTCTTACATTTCTTGTATTCGTGCAACTTACCTACTCGGCGGCACAGCGTTTTACCCATGTCTCGGAGATGTTTTGTTCGGGGGTCTTCTGCTACATAAACTCTGTGGCCGAAGCCCATTATCTTTTTTTGGTCGTCTAACATTCCTTGTATGTAGTCTTCTACTTCTTCTATGTTGTTCACATCAAAAAGCATGTTCATCACTCTTTCACTGGCGCCGCCGTGTAGTGAACCCTTGAGGGTTCCAATTGCGGAAGTTACAGCAGAATAAACATCTGAGTTGGTGCCTGCTGTCACACGGGCAGCAAATGTTGAGGCGTTAAACCCGTGATCAGCATGAAGCATCATGAAACGATCAATGGCGTCTTTTTCGTCTCTGTCTGCAGCCTTTCCCCGGAACATGTATAGAAAGTTTTCAGCGAAGCCAAATTCTTCAGTTGGAGCGACAACTTGCTGGTTAGTGCGCAATCTGTGAAGAGTAGCGACGATGGTGGGAACTTTTGCCACCAACCGTATGGCTCTTCTGTTGTTGGCGGGTTCAGAATTGTCATTGCGGTCTGGGTCGTACAGCCCAAGATGGGAGACTTCGGTACGTAGGACTTCCATTGGATGACTGGATGGAGGGGCAGACTTTATGCTTTCAATAATTGCTTCGGGTAATTTCATCTCGGAGATAAGGTGTGATCTAAAATTGTCTAACTCTTTTTTGCTAGGAAGATTATTGTATAGCAAAAGGTGAACCACTTCTTCATAGCAGACCCTTCCTACAAGGTCGTCGATATCGTATCCTGAATAATAAAGTGCGCCGAGGGGATCTACAAAACTGATCTTGGTTTCGGCAGCAATGACACCTCTCAGTCCACGGGTAACGACTCTATCGTGATTGTTAATCATACGTTATTTTGCACTATCCTTTCGTTAAGGTTCTTCCGATACCTACGCGCACACATGGCGCAAGAACAAGATGGGCGCCCTCGCGAGAACAACAAGGATCTTGAGACTACCCGTTTTTTGCTTCGTGACTAAACTGCTTGTGATTAAAACATGTTTTCACGTAGGTCGGCAGACCAGAGAGTAAAGAACCCCAACGTTTTTAAGCTTTTCTTAAAGCACGGTTTTCATGGGTTAAAACTCTTGTTTTTAAGCAATTCTGGCATAACTTTTTTAAATGATAAAGCCGAATATAGCAAAAGCCAGTACATAAGTTGTGTATTGCACATTTTAGTTGTGTTCAACTGGCTTAAGAATAATAATAAAAAACAAAGGAAGTTTCAAAATATATGCCAGAACATAAGGAATTAGAGAACAGCATCTCCTCTGTAAAGCAGCTTGCAAATTATGTAGATTTATCTTCTAATGGAAAGGAACAGCTAGAGCAAGTTGTCCAAGTTCACCCCATGCGCGTTAGTCCATATTATATGTCGCTGATAAACTGGAACGACCCACATGACCCGATAAGGAAGATGGCTGTGCCATCTCTGGAAGAATTAAACCTTGAAGGTTTTTATGATACGAGCGGTGAAGCTGAAAATACAAAAATGCCTGGTCTTCAGCACAAGTACTCTGAAACTGCGTTGATATTGGCTACAAACAGGTGCGCAACCTACTGCAGGTACTGCTTCAGAAAACGCCTTGTTGGATTGCCAACTGATGAGATAATTAAGCGTTTTGAAGATGCCGCGGAATACGTCGAAAAGCACAGCGAAATAAACAATGTTCTAATCAGTGGTGGCGATCCACTTGTGCTTTCTAATGAAGTTATCGAAAGATTTCTAGAGACGTTGACCAAGATCGAGCATCTTAGTTTCATAAGATTTGGCAGCAGGACCCCAGTTACTCTTCCAAGCAGGCTCAGCGACCCAGAACTTTTAGGTCTTTTCAAGAAGTATTCGCAGATGGATAAACGACTTTACGTCGTGACCCAGTTTAACCATCCGCGAGAAATAACTCCGCAATCTGTTAGCGCAGTAAGCAAGCTCATAAACGCAGGCGTTTTATTAAGCAATCAGACAGTTCTGCTTAGAGGAGTTAATGATGACCCTGAGACGCTTGCAACTCTAATGAATAGACTGGTGAGTATTGGCGTTACACCTTACTATGTTTTTCAATGCCGCCCAGTCAAGAGAGTCAAGCGTCATTTCCAAGTTCCGCTATGTGAAGGAGTAAGAATAGTGGAGAAAGCAAAGGCAAACTGCAACGGACACAGTAAACGCTTCAAATACGCCATGTCGCACAAAACCGGCAAAATAGAGATACTAGGCATAATGAAAGGGGAAATATACTTTAAATATCATGAAGCAAAAAACAGGGAAAACTTGGGCGTGATGTTTAAACGCCGAGTAGATGAGAAAGCAGGATGGCTGGATGATTTCAACACCGATGATGAGCTAGATTAATAAGGAACTAGAAGTTAGAGTTGTAAAAAACTTAAAAGTGAAGCGATATGTTTGAAGTAATGCTTAGTCTGTCTGATTTGCTGCAGCAATACGTCGGTTTAAGTCAATTCATTAGTGAAATAGTTGCTTTCGCAATTATATTCACGCTGGCAATTTTTATTGCTTGGATAGGGCATTCAGTTTTTAAGAGGTACCTAGTAAGGTGGGCTGCAAAAACCCAGACACAATTGGATGATGAGATACTTCGCAATGTACGGGCGCCAATATTTCTTCTTGCGATTT
>CAZXCX010000086.1:0-4591 GCA_964639375.1 uncultured Candidatus Bathyarchaeia archaeon | reverse complement strand
TAAGCGTTCTTAAACGCGCTATTCTTTTAGCACTTCATTGGTTAAGTATCGAAGCGGCGGTTCAATCTATGTTTCAGTCTTTAAATAAGGGGGCTATAGTCTGCCGTGAGCACAACAGTTCACGCCAGTTCCAGCCGCAACGCAGCGATGCTTTTTATAAGGACAACGCAGATAAGAAAAGCCCAAACACGAGGCAACGAAAAATGCCAAAAATAAAAGTCGCATTAATCGGCGTGGGCAACTGCGCCTCAGCCTTCATCCAAGGCTTGCAATACTACGGAAAGAAAGAAGATTACACTGGACTGCGCAATCCCAGCTTGGGAGGCTTAGCTCCCAGAGACATTCAAGTAGTCGCAGCCTTCGATGTTGACGACCGAAAAGTTGGAAAAGACCTAGCTGAAGCTATATTCGCGAAACCAAACAACGCGCCAAAAGTCGCTGGGGTTCCTTCAACCGGCATCATCGTCAATAAAGGTCCGCTGCTGGACGGCATCGGCAAATCCACCCAAAGCATCGTGCAAGTCAGCGCCAAGCCTGACGCAAACGTGACGCAGGTGCTAAAAACCGCGGGCGCCGAAATCGTGATTAACTTGCTTCCAAGCGGAGCCACAGGCGCATCGCAGTGGTATGCTGAACAGGCGTTAGCGGCTGGGTGCGGCTTCGTAAACGCTACGCCCGCCTTCATAGCCAGCGATGCAGCGTGGGCGAAACGGTTTGAGGCAGCGGCGTTGCCTTTGGCAGGCGACGACTTAGTCGACCAAGTGGGGTCTACTGCGCTGCATAAGACGTTGCTGAAACTGCTTTCGATGAATGGCGTGAAGATTACGGAGACCTATCAGTTGGATGTGGGCGGAGGGACAGAATCACTGGACACGCTAGACCGGAGCCGTGAAGCCAAACGCACCATCAAAACGCAGTCCGTAGCCAGCTCACTGCCGTACAAGGCGGAAATCGTAGCAGGCTCAACAGACTACGTAGACTTCCTCCAAAACAACCGTGACAGCTACTTCTGGATCAGCGGCACCTACTTCTGCAACGCGCCAATGCGGATAGACCTAAAGTTTAGCACGGTTGACGCGCCGAACGCAGGCTCAGTCCTCTTCGACGTGGTAAGAGCTATGAAAATAGCGTTGAACAAGAAGCTTAAGGGCGTAATACTGCCAGTCTGTGCCTACGCCTTCAAACGGTCGCCCCAAATGTTGCCGCTTGAAACCGCAGAAGAAATGTTCAAAACGTTCATAAAAGAAAACGGTTCAGCGTGACGCAGCCAACTTCTCCAGTTCACGGATTATCTTCTCTTTTGTTCCGCTCTGCTTCATTTTCTCCTTTAACAGCGCTATCGTTTTCACGGGAGTTGGGTCCACTTTGCGAAGAATTGCCAGATAGACGCTTGTGAAGTCGCCGATGCATATTGTTGACAACATCTTGGCGAGTGCGCTTTTGCCTTGGCTCCACACTTCGAACATCTTCGAATCAGGGCGCATCAAAGTTTTTGTTGTTTCGATTCTATTACGAATTTCGTTGGACTCGTTTTTGTCTCTGATGAATATTGTGGAAAAGCATTTTGCGAGTTTCCCAGCCTTTTCCCAGCCTACAATCTCATTGTGGTTAAGTTCGGAGAAAAACTCCCACTTCGAAGGAATCTTGCTGTTTTCATTGAACTGCTGCTTAAAACGTTGCGCCACGCTGCGGTAAACGCCAAACCCGTAAACCACAGGAACAGACGCATCAATTCCCAAAGCCAAGGTCTTGGAAAAATTTTCGCGTGCAGATTTTTCAGGTGCATTCTCGCCGCTAATTCGCTCTAAAATTTTTGTCGCTTCCGAAAGATCCTCAGAGACGCTTGAAACTATCTTCATTTTTTCCAGTGACTTGAGCAGAGGCGTGAACAGGTAGGGAAGAGCTGCACGCGGGGGCATGCCAGAAGGAACACGCAAGTACGGCGCATTCAGCTTTTCAGCAAACTCCAGCAAGCTTCCTCCCGAGCTTATGCAAAGGATCATGCACTTCCTTTTTGCAGCGTCGAGGAAAGCGCTGAGGGATTCTTCTGTTTCTCCTGAATAGCTCACGATTAACACAAGGCTTTTCTCGTTTGCATACGCAGGCAACGAATAGTCTCTGCTAACTTCTATAGGCAGCTGCGCCTTGTCGCGTGCCCAGTCTTTTAGCAGTTCGCCGCCTATTCCCGATCCGCCCATGCCAGCAACAATGATGTTTTCAGGTTTCGGATATCGCAGCGAGATTTTCTCAGCTATTTTTGCGGCTTTCTGATAATGCTTTGGAGCTTCAACGCAGAATGAAAGCATGTTGCTCCTATCGATTTCCCTTATTTTGCCTATATCATCCAAGACTGATGTCGCCAACTTTCGCTCACCTGATTACCCGCACTTTTATATTCAGTTTTTAACTTTTAAGCTGAGCGTAGACACGCAGCGATTTACGTGAAAGGAGCAACACTGGGATGGACAGAAAGAAGCTTGCAATAGCGATACCTGCATCGGTTATTTCGGACACGCCGCATTTGCGCGAAAAAACCTCGAAAATAGGCTTAATTGGAAGAGCCGCTGCAATCTTCAGAGTAGACGAAATCATCGTTTATCCCGATAACATTAAGGTTAACCAAGGCAGAGAGATTGATTTAATTGCCACTTTATTGGCGTATATGGAAACGCCACAGTATCTTCGGAAGAGACTTTTCAAGCTGGAACCGCGCTTGCAGTTTGCGGGGATACTGCCGCCGTTGCGAACGCCACATCATCCGCTGAACAAGAAAGCTCGAAATCTGAAGGCAGGCGAGTACCGTGAAGGCATTGTTGTATCCAAAACCAAAGAGGATGCGCTTGTGGACATCGGTGTTGAGCGGCCTGCCCTTATGCGAGAAAGGCAGTTCGCTGTGGGCAAGCGCTTGACTTTGAGAATAGCGAAACTGGGTGAACAAGTTGAAGTTCAAACGGCAAACAAAGATGAAATTCCCTGTTATTGGGGATACGCGGTTTCGGCGGAAAAGCGCTCTTTTGGCAAATTGGTGAAAAACGGAAAATTCGACTTGACGATTGCCGCCTCCAAGTTCGGAACCAGATTCGCAGATGTTACCAAAAAAATAGGCGAAAGATGGAAAAAAGCAAGCAGCATTCTCGTAAGCTTCGGCGCGCCAACGAGAGGATTATTCGAAATAGCCAGAGACGAAGGCGCAAACCTTAATGACATTGTGGATTTTGTGGTGAACATGATTCCTGAGCAAGCAACAGAAACTGTTAGAACGGAAGAGGCGCTCCTCGCCTCACTAGCCATCTTAAACGTGCAATTTGGCGTTTAAGGTTTAAATGTTCGTTTGGGTTATGTGCTGTTCATGCTGTCTTTCGACGTCACCATGCCAGTAGCATTATTCGTTGTAACTCTCGTGGCTATGCTGTTAGACAGGCGGATTGAAGGCAAGTTGAAAACGACTTTTGAGGAGAGGGAATTTCGCATGCGAGACGCGATCTTGTTTGTGGTCATGATCAGTGTGGCAGTTTCGGTTATCGTTTTTGTTCCTCAGATGGCTATAATAGTGGTGTTCCTGTTCTCTTATTCAACGCTGCTCTTCACGTTTTCGTACATTTTTTCAGACATACGGAAGAGGAGAGCGCAGCTTTTTTGCCTTGGATTCGGCGTTGCCAGTTTAGTAGCTGGAACCGCTGCTCTACTTGATCCATTCGCCCATAGCCTGATGTTCTATGGTGCCGTGGCGTTGCTTGGTTTGGCGGCTTTCGCATTTGTTGCCATCGTATTTGAGCAGAAAAGATCAGATATAAAGCAAAGGTGGTACTTGGCGGTGATGCCTCCAGCCTTGTTTGTTCTACTATTCTTGGTTTATAATGGGACATCCCTCTGGTTTCCGTATCTTCTGGATACTTACGGCGTGATATTTGCTGTTCTGATAATTCTTTATCTTGGGTCTTTGTTCACGTGGAAGAACGCGTTGATTTTTGCGGGGCTCCTCACGATAATGGACATTATACTGGTGCTCGTCACTGGGGTAATGGTGACGGCGGCGCAAACGGTTTCTGGACTAGGTCTTCCCGTTCTTATTTCGTTGCCCACTCTTCCCTTAATCATAACAGAACGGGGCATTCAGTTTATGTCACTGGGGCTGGGAGACTTCTTCTTTGCGGGAATACTTGCCACGCAGACTTTCAGGAAATTCGGCAAGCGAACTGCTGTTTTATCCGCCATAGCGATGAGCGTGTCTTTCGCCATTTTCGAAGCTTTGTTGCTGACCTACAGGTTTGGAGCTTTTCCGGGAACGTTGATGATTATCTGCGGATGGCTACCTGTAATAGCTTGGAAAATACTGAGTGAAAGAAGGCAAAAACAGCAAGAGAGTAGGGAAATAAATCAAAAATAGGATGTTGGTTTATTTAGCCGAACAGGGCGCCTAAACCTTCGAGCGCTGCGTCTTCTTTAGCTTTTTCCTCTTCTGCTTTCTTCTTTTTGTCTTCTTCTTTCGGCTTTTGCTCTGCGGCTGGTGCAGCTGCTGGTGCTGCTGGCGCGGCTGCCATCATTGTCGGCGCAGCTTTGATCGCCTCGTCAATGTTGACTTCGCTTAAAG
>CAZXCX010000085.1:0-4719 GCA_964639375.1 uncultured Candidatus Bathyarchaeia archaeon | reverse complement strand
AGCTACTTCAACTCCAGAATGATTGGCAACTACGTGTACGCTGTTGTCAGTCAACCTGCATACATATTAGAAGATGCGGTTACCCTCCCCCAAGTTTACCAGAATGCAAAAGCCTCAGAGATTGCACCAGAAAGAATTTACTACGCTGATACGGTGGACAATTACTTCACTTTCACCACGTTCGTTGGCTTGAACATCTTGGACGACGCGCAAGAGCCCACTAACATGACGATAATGATGGGCGGCACCAGCACCATGTACGTTTCCATGGACAACATCTACGTGACATACTCAACGTGGAACGAAGGACAGTACACATCAATCTACAGAGTGCGCGTGAACGGAAGCGCATTAGATTTTGAAGCCAAAGGCAGCGTTCCAGGCTACGTTCTCAACCAGTACTCCATGGACGAGTACAACGGACATTTCAGGGTAGCCACAACTTGGCAGAAAACAACAGAGATGAACAACGTTTACGTGCTGAACATGAACATGTCGCTGGTGGGAAAACTGGAAAACCTAGCCGAGGGTGAAAGAATATACTCTGTCAGGTTCATGGGCGACAAAGGCTACATCGTCACGTTCAGGCAGATAGACCCGTTCTTCATAATTGACTTGAGCAATCCAGCCGAACCCAAGGTCGCAGGCGAACTGAAGATTCCAGGCTACTCGAGCTACCTGCATCCCTACGACGAGAACCACGTGATCGGTTTGGGCAAGGAAAACAGCACGGTGAAGCTTTCGCTTTTCGACGTCACGAACGTAAATGCACCTACAGAGATAGCGAATTATACTGTAGATGCTGATTATGCTGACTCGCAAGCGCTGTATGACCCACACGCATTTCTATTCAGCAAAGAGAAGGAGCTGCTGATTATTCCGATTTCTATAACCAACTATGGTGTAATTGATTCAAGCGGCAGAGAAGTCTACATGCAGGGAGGCTTCTGGCAAGGCGCATACGTTTTCAAGCTGACGCTCACAGGCTTCGAACTGAAAGGCGGCGTAACACACCAAGAAAACACAACCAGCTCACAATACTACAGCTACTACAACCAAAACGTGAACCGAGCGCTCTACATAGGCAACACGCTTTACACAGTGTCCAATGCAAAAGTGAAACTCAACAGTTTAGACAACTTGGCGTTAATAGCTGAAGTAGACCTCAGCTAATCAGCACATTCTTCTCATTTTTTTATTCTAAAAATCTCTATCAGCTTTACACGTAATCGGGCTCCATGTGAACCGTCACCACAGCGTCTGCAAAACGCTCTTTTATTTCCTTCTCAATCCGCGACGCAATCTCGTGCGCTTCTGTTATTGAAACCTGCTTTGTAAAGCAGCAATCCAAGTTAATGTACCGTTTACCCTCAGCCGCGTAAGTTACTACTCTCTTGACATACAAGTTTCGTTCAATACCCTTTGCCACTTTTTGAATTATCTTCCTTAGCTTATGCTCGTCTATTTCCGCCGCGCGAACTTCCACGCCGTAAGGTTCAATGTGCACGGTTACGTTTTCAAGCTGCTTTATCCCCGCGTGCAGTCTGTTCTCGATTTTCTCAGCGATCTCATGTGCCTCTTCCACCGACAGATTTGGGTCCACGTACGCGTGCAGCGTAACGTAGAGTTTGCCGCTTGCATAAACGGTTGCGATTTCATGCACTTCTCTCACGCCCTCCGCTGTTGCCAGTTTCTCCACAAGCTGCTCCACCTTTGTTTCTTCTTCGGCTGGTTCTATGTGAATTGTCGCGTCAACACTTCCAAAGGTTTTCGCTAGGTTCTCCTCGATATCCGAAGCTAAAGCATGCGCCTCTTCTAGACTCATGAAGTTTGAAACTTGCACAGTGGTTTCAATGAAGATTTTTGAGCCTACCTTCCGCACTTTCAGGTTCTCGCATTTCAGTATTCCTTCATGGGAGAGAATTTCTTTTCTGGTTTTTTGGACAAGCCCTTTTGATGCCGTGTCGCTTAGCTCCATTATGCTGCTTCTGATAAGTCTAATGCTCAAGTAGCTGAGTAGCATGCCAAGTACAATGGATGAGAGTGAATCGCCTTGGGTGAATCCGACGGTGGCTAATCCGAAGCCGAGAAAAGCGATGCCTGTTGAGCTCAAGTCGGCTAAGGCATGGTAAAATCCCGCTTTAACTGTGGTGCTTTCGCTGGTTGTTGCTTTTCTGAAGATAAACATTCTGACGATGTCTATGCAGAAAGTATAGGCTATAGCTACGAATCCTACGAGCTCTAAGCCAGTGTTTACGCCTCCGCTCTGCATCAGCTTTGAAACAGCTTCATAGATTACTAGAATTCCAACTCCTATGAGCACAATTCCGCCTGTCAACCCGCCTATGGGTTCAAATTTTTCGTGTCCATAAGTGTGCTCCTCGTCTGGCGGTTTAAGCGCTGCTTTAGTCGCCACAAAAAGCATAACGTTTGTTATAACGTCAAGCAACGCGTGTAAACCATCGCTGAGAATAGCTAAACTGTCAACGATTAAGCCTAAGATTACTTCCACAAGCACCACGCTTGCTATGGCAAAAGCCGAAAACTTCAGAACTCTAAGCTTGTAGTCGCCCTCTGAATGGTCTTGCATCAGCAATCAGGTTAATATGTCTCGGAGCAAGGGCGATTTAAGAATTGTGGGGCAGAAATCAACCATCCACCTTAGCAAAAACGCTTTCTTAACTGTCAATTATAAATAATGGGTTATCAGATTGCTTTTGAATAATGAAACTGTCTTCGCTTTTACGCGGCGAATCCGCCGGACTGAGAGGCAACTTCTTAATTTTGACTCTGAGCTGGGCAATAATGTACTTCGCAATCCCGATTCCACAAACCTACGCCAGCCTCTACTACCTCAGCTTAGGCGCCGACAAGTTCCTACTATCCATCATCGGCTTTGCAGGTTCCATCGCCATCGCGCTCGTACAGTTCCCAGGCGGCTACTTAGCGGACAAGCATGGGAGAAGATGGCTCGTAGTCACCATGACCTACGGCTTGGCGTTCGGCACTTTCTTTTTCATTTTTGCGCCTTCCTGGCCGTTCATAATGTTAGGCATGATAATACAGAGCGTATGCGGCGTTTATGGACCTGCCTTGATCGCTATGGTTATAGATTCGCTGCCGCCTGAAAACAGAGGTGCGGGATACAGTTTACAGTCAGTTGTCGCGAGCCTTGTGCTTTTGCCGGCTCCGCTTATTGCGCAGTATTTGGTTTTGATGTTTGATTTTGACTTGGGCATGCGCGTGGCTTACACCATTGTTATAGTGGCTTACTTCGCAACTGCAACGTTACGGCTGAGGCTCAAAGAGACCTTACCGCCTACCGATGCCGACAGCCGCCCCAAAATTGTGGAGGCGCTACGAGAGTACCCTAAATCCGTAAAGGAAAGCATAGGCGTCTGGCGCAAACTTTCGAAATCAGCGTTCTACCTTTTTCTAGCAAACATAAGCATAAACGGAATAGTGGTTAGCTGCTACACCTATTTTGTCGTTTATGCTACTTCAGTTCTAAGCATCACCGAGTCACAGTGGGCGTTTGTTATGGCTTTCATGTACTTGACCATCGCCATTCCAGGAATCCTGGCTGGATTAAGCATGGACATCTTCGGTAGGAAACGCTTCTTGATAATAGGTTATCTGCTGTACCTTCCAGGCATGATTCTCTTCGTTAACGCCGACTTCAACATGCTTTTGCTGGCTTTCTTTTTTTACGGGTTGGGCAACATGTTGCAGCTGAACAGTTATCAGGTGTTGATGGGTGATATGATTCCCAGAAACCTAAGAGGCACGGCTACTGGCTGCATCCAATTCTTCATGTATCTTTCTCAGGCGTTGTTGCAGGTTTTATGCGGTTTTCTTTACGCGTTCGTATCGCCTCAACTGCCTTTCCTTTTGCTGGCTGTTACGGCTGTGCCCTTCGCCATGCTCGTAATGTTCAAGGTTTCCGAACCCACTGTTAAGGAAGTTTAAAATCGTAATCGATAGGCATTTAGGTTTGAAAACAATATTTAGAGGAAACAGGTTGATGCGGAATGGCCTTGGTGAAAATTCGCGAAATCCTTGACGGGTGCTACGAAGATAAGAAAGTTGCCATTAGAGGCTGGGTTTACCGCAAACGAGAAGGAAAAGAGCTAATTTTCCTGTTGGTGCGGGACTCAACGGGATTCATCCAATGCACCATCAAAAAAGGCATCCCCGCTTGGAGCGAAGCAGAACGCCTAACAATCGAGTCTTCCTTGATGCTTGAGGGCACAGCTAAACCTGACAAGCGTGCGCCCAGCGGCTACGAAATCTCTGCCGATTC
Source organism: uncultured Candidatus Bathyarchaeia archaeon (assembly GCA_964639375.1). GTDB lineage: Archaea > Thermoproteota > Bathyarchaeia > Bathyarchaeales > Bathycorpusculaceae. The sequence goes on along the minus strand of CAZXCX010000085.1, from coordinate 416 downwards.
AATCTCCATTATTGGCTTGGCTGAACTTTTTCCAATAACCAAGGACAAAAGCGAGCAGTTCATCCGTGACGTACGCCACCTCTGGCTGCGCAGCCGCCGAATGAACTTGGTGATGAAGATTCGGGCTGACGTTTTAGAGTTCGCCCGCAACTTCTTCAAGAGCCAAAATTTCACAGAAGTTTCTCCGCCCATGTTTATTTCCGCCGCTGTTGAGGGCGGCTCAACCCTTTTCGGCTTAAAGTATTTTGACCAAAACCTCTATCTGACGCAGAGTTCCCAGCTTTACCTCGAAATCCTGATTTACTCTTTGGAGAAGGTCTATTGCATCGCGCCGTCTTTTCGCGCTGAAAAAAGCAGGACAATTCGACATTTGACGGAGTACTGGCACATCGAAGGCGAATGGCCCTTTGCCGACA
>CAZXCX010000084.1:0-4727 GCA_964639375.1 uncultured Candidatus Bathyarchaeia archaeon | reverse complement strand
ACGAATCTTTCGTCAACGTTGCAAGCAGGTACACCACCAGAGAAAACGTGAAAACGGCAAAGCTGGAGATAGTTGCGTTAAATCCTTCGAAAGTCACCGCGCCAGTTTTCTCATCCACCTACTCCAACATCATCATGTCCGGTACCCTTCAGCCCTTACAAGCATACGCGAAATTGACAAAACTTCCAGAAGATACTGTGCAGTGCATTGTGCCCTCGCCCTTTCCCAAAGAACATGTACTCTCAGTCGTTTGTCTCGGCGTAACCACCGCCATGGAAAAAAGAACTCCCGCCATGTACCAAACAATCATTAAAAGAGTAAACGAAGTTGCGCAGAACACGCCGGCAAACACTGGAATTTTCGCCGCCTCATTCGACGTGTTAAACGCACTAGTCGCCGAAGGATTGGAAAACGCTTTGGATAAACCGCTTTTACATGAGCGCAGAGGTATGAGTTCTAAAGCGAACGAAAAAATGGTAGCCGAGTTCAAAGCCTGCGGCGAACACGACGGCGCAGTGTTCCTCGGCGTTCAAGGCGGACGAACTTCAGAAGGCGTAGACTTTCCAGGCAACCAGATGAACTCTGTAATAATCGTAGGCGTTCCCTACGCGGAACCCACGCCAAGGGTGAAAGCCCAAATAAGTTATTACGAAAAATGTTTTCCCAAACTGGGGCGCGAATACGGTTATGTTCTCCCTGCAATGAAAAAAGCTTCCCAAGCCGCTGGCAGACCAGTAAGAACTCTTGAGGACCGAGGCGCCATAGTTTTTCTAGACTACCGTTTCGCCACAAACTACTGCCGCAGGTTTCTACCATCATGGATGAGCAATGGGCTGAAGGTTTTGCCATATAGCGATAAAGTTTTAGCTCGGGAAATTCACGGGTTTTTCAAATATTAGCTTGCCACGCTGTATTATTCTCGCCCAGAAAAGTGGGAAGTTCCCTTAGGTTTTCGTCTAGCCGCACTTTTCCAAAGGCAATAATTGAGGGTTTCGCCGAAACTGAAGTGAGAACCTTTAAAGTTTTTCTCACGGAATCAACTTCACGCAAAATGCCGATTCCTAAAATTTTTCTCTGAGCATCATACAATCCTAACAGCAATCCGCCCTCTTCGCCCTGTCTAATAGGCGAGGCAGTTTTCTCTTCAAGTGTCAGCTGATTTAAAGGCAAAGACTTCACTTTCGCACCTGTCAAATATTTCGCGTAGCTCATTTCTCGCAGGTTTTTGCGCTTTTCTCTGCTCCGTTGCTTGGCAACTGAAGAGGAATCTACTACAATTTTTCTGAACTTTAGGGCAGCGAACAGGGGTTCCAGCTCGTCTTTCTGCTGAATACATAAAACCATGTCTGGTTCAAGCTTCTCAGCCAGTTGTGATTTATATTTCACAGCCTCTTCCCCCTCAACCCAACCGTCAGTATTCACAACAACGAAATCAACTGTTCTGTCCAAAATCTCTGCTTTCATTAACGCTAAACCTTCAATCGTTTTACTCAGTGCTTCACTTGGCGACGTGACGCCCACAAAAAAGGCGTTTTCCGCCTTCAGTTCATACAGTTCCGTGAGGGGCTTAGTTATGAAGGCGTAAGCGACCGTGCACGGAGGACCTATGTCGGATTGCCCCAAGTCGCCGTCTATGATGGCAACTTTGTGTTTTGCGCTGACCAATTTGTTTATCAGGTGCGTGCAGAAACTCGTTTTTCCAGAGTCAGCTTTCCCCATGACCATGGCGATTACTGGCTTTTTCTGGAAACCCATGAGCACTCCAGCGGATTCAACCCATGATGGTGGAATGGTGTTGCCGTCAACTTCTTCAACGCTTGCGTTTTCTCCTAACGAAATGTCAAAGCTAGCTGTTTCTGCAACGAAGAATGGCAATCGCTTTCCTTCTCGGACTACAATCCTGCGTGTGCCTTTAACTGAAAAACCCAGCACTTCCGCTTTGCCAGAAACAACCGAGACAGAGGCTGGGCCATCCACTAAGAGAGCCTTGCCGCGTTCAACCGTTTGATTCACCAGTTTTCCTCCGTGGATACACATGCCCTGCTCTTCCAGCTATGCGTATGGCTGAAGCTATGTCTCTAAGTCCTCGCCTATGCTTATTTTCGTCAAGAGGGCGGTTTGTTCCAGCCTCACTCACCACTTCCAGGACCACTTCAGGCGGCAAGGCTGCATCCAAGGTTTCTATGAGTTCTTTGTACGCGGGCACTCCATTCCCGATTTTTATGGCGACAACGGTTGAGGAGACGTCAACGTTTTTTATAACACTGCTGATCTTAGTCAGTGCTTCTTGAATGCTGAAGCAGTTTCCTGTTTCGTTAACTTTCCCGTCGGCTATAACTGCCAACCCAAATACTTTGCCTGGGTCTACGCCTATGACAATCTTTTCGTAGACTTCTTTTCCCTGAAGGATTTTCATCACTTCATTTGCCAAAGCGTCTGGTTCCGTTTCGCTGTCGTAAACCAATATTTTTTCATGGTTTATCCTGTGCTTTTCCTTCTCAGTAGTTATGACCGCCTTGACCTCTGTGGGCACGGTTTCACCTGGAACCAAGCTTATGAAGGGAATATTTCTCTCTTTCAACTTGTTAACTATCAAAAAGTAGGCTTTTCCCGAAACTGTGGCAACCGCAACCTTCGCCTTCATACAAACTTCCTATGTGTATAGTATATGTTTAAAGGTTAGCCGCTCACATTTGCGCGTTTATGACTGATAAACTCCCATAACACAATACTCGACAACGGTCCATTAGTCCGGGGATTTGCGTACTTGGATGATGAAGAGTGCAGAAGAAAAGGCTTTCACCACTGCGGTGGATACCAAGTGGTGACTACGTCTCTGCCTATCGTTCCGTCAGTTCCAGGTCCAGAGTATTTAGATGACGGGTGAAAGAAAGTTACGAACGCATCTAACCCGTTGTACTCAGCGTTTATTTTTACGCCTGAAGGCAATACAAAGCCTAGTGCGCCAGTTTTGAGTTTACTGTAGCCTTCGAACAGGATGCCTGAAGGCGGGAGAATGTATTGCGATGGCAGGAGTGGTATTGGTACCGTCCAGCCCGCGAAGACAATATTGCCGTGCACCCGAACCTGAAACTGGCTTTTTTCAATCAGCTGAACGTTTTGTCCAGCTGGCGTACCTGCAAAAACTGCCTTCCAAAACTCTACAGCTCTGGAATTGTCAGTGAGATGTGCTACTGGAACGTAAGCATAACCTTGTGGCGTCTCAAGCCATAAGTAGATCCTTAGCTGGTCCTCGGCCCCAAATGAAGACTGTTTATCATAGTGAAAGGCCCAAATCATTATGTCAGGCAGGCTAAAGCTGCTTGGCGGGTGTATAACGGCTGTTGCGCTGCTGCCGTAATATCTTGCTATATTCTTTGGCCAATTCTTTCCCGGGTATTTCTTGGCATTGATAATCTTGTTCAAAACGTCTTTTTCTGTTATTATTCCTGGTTTCTCTACGACACCATGTGACATTTTCTCGTATGGGTTCTCTGGTCTGGAAAAAGCGAACTCATTATCAGAAAGAGGAGCGACTGCAGGCATAGAAGGCTTAAGGATTGAGTCCAGAGTAATAGCAGAAGGGGCAAAGGCATTCCTCCAAATGTCATTCAGCATACTTTTCGTCTTTTCCACATATTCAGGATTGTTTGTATAGACTATGTTGCCAAAATACGGGATCCTCTTTGGTTTTTCATTATCTGGTGGCGGGTTTTCAAACTGGAAAAGCTGTGTTCCATCAACAAGTGTTGTTTCTAAATAGCTTGCGGCTACATGCCTGACTGCGCAGCATTTTGACAATTCTTGTACAGCTTTCAAGTTTTTGCCAGTTATGGGCGCCATGATTCTCACAGAGACTCCTCTTTCCGCCCATTCTTTCAGCAACCCTCTGCTTTTCCATGACTCAATGAGACCTTCTGCCGAGGTCATCATTATGATTTCCTTCCTAGCTAAGCGCAGAGTTTCGTGATACTTCTTTTGGGCTGTTTTACCATCACTGATGATGCAAGTTGTTGCCATTTGCCTGCCAGTTTCAATCTCAACGATTCTTTTTTCTATGTCTGTTGAGTTGCGCCATAAATCCTCGAACATAGCTAAGAACGCACGCACAAGAGACTTGCAGTCAGTCCAGAGGCACACGTCGTCCTGTTCAGTCGCAAACCCGCCCTCTCTGTGGTCTATGAAGAACAAGGTTTCTTCCTCATCTTTGATAACCATTCGCGGGCATAGTTTCAAACCTAAATCAGGTATTTTTCCTTCAAGATTGAACCCGGATTTTGGTTTTTTCTTCAGAAGCGCTTTCATCGCGTTTGCGTTTTGTCCAGATAACTCGGTCAAAAACCTGAATTGTATCTTTGATCTTGAAGGATGATTGAAGGCGGCGTCGAAAAGACCGAATTGGTCGGCGCGAGCCAAGCTTGGAACCGTTGCCACAAATGACAAACGACTTTTGGTTTCTTGTATCATCTGTTGAATCTTTGAGTAAACGTATTTCCTGCCCTCAATTACTGTAAACTTTGCAGATTTATCCTCAGCTTCCTCAATCAAGATGGATTGCCAGTCTGAAAGAAGGTTGTCTTTGCTTTGCTGTATGCTTTTTGCTTCTTCCATCTTGGCTTTTGCGAACAAGTCTAACGCTTTTTCAAATGGTACAGCGGAGAATCGAGCTGGATGCTCAAGGGTGGCATTAACTAAGCCTTTGCTCTGAAGGCTTCTGAGTGACGGAT
>CAZXCX010000083.1:0-4736 GCA_964639375.1 uncultured Candidatus Bathyarchaeia archaeon | reverse complement strand
GACGACTTCTACTTTCGTGTCTTAGACAGAAAAATCCATCTGTGCTATCACTTAATCGCTCAGAAAATCGCGCGCAACCTAGGATGGTACGAAACCATAGAAGAAAACGACAAACTCTACGAATCATTAATGGGCGAGTGGAAAAAAGCTACTGCTTAAATATTAAAACATTACAAGGATAAGCAAGAAAAGGAGAATCCCGATGGATTTAAGCGCGTACTTCCTGACGTTAGAATACGTCCTCATGGCATCAACGTTTGTTGCTCTACTGCTGATATTCTTATACTCGTATTACGGTAAGGAAGAAGAGCAAACAAGCGAGAAAAGCTAACCTCCAGACCTTCGCATCCTTCTGTTCATAACTAAAAACACCACGACGCTTAGAACAGCTATGATTATGCTGAACAAAACTATCCATGTGACATCTGGACCCGCACCAATTACTATCGGAAACGGACCAATGAAAATAACCGCGCCAACATTAGCTGAGCCACTGCCGTAGAGTACGGCAGCAATCAAAATGATTATTATGCCAACGAAAACTAGGACAAATCCCAAAATCAAAAACAAAAAAAGCCTGCTAGATACAGTGATTCCTTCTTCAGCAGTTTCTTGAGATTTTTCGTCAGCAATCCTCATCGTGCCCACCCTTACCTCAACAATAGATAAGATAGAATCGTGACAACTACAAGCAGCACCGTGAGCGCTAAAGAAAGCAACACGATGGTTTTAAGCGATTTCTTGTCTGTTCCAAAAATTATCGGAATAGGACCGATTATTATTGCGCCTCCGCCCTTGACTTTTCCTTTTTTGGCACCTGAAATGGAGAGCAAAATAACAGCAACTACGATAATCAGCACTCCAACGAAAACCAGCACTATGCCAAGCGCATAAAGAGCCGCAGAGTCTATCACTTTCTTTCTCCCAGCGTCACCCTAAAAGTGGAATAATCATTTTAATAAACTTAGTCAAACCTATATCCTCTGCAAATTAGCGCAAAAAATTTAAAACAAACTGAATCCTTTATCCGTGCTGGCAACAAAAACATGACCAGCGAAGAGATAATTCAACAGATTCTGTCGAAATATCCAGATGTCAGCCGAGACCAAATTCTTGAAAACTTAAAGATTGAGAAAGGCAAGACGGGTGGCTTAATAGCAGACGAGACATTGTTGCGGTTGATAGCCGCTAAATACGGGGTTGAAATTTCCCACAACAGAGTTTATGACCGCAAATTATCCTTAACCCACTTGGTTCCGGGCCTAAACGATGTCACCGTGTCAGGGCGTGTTGTAGCGGTTTATCCCCCAAGAACCTTCGAAGGAGAAAGATCGGGAAAATTTGCAAGCTTAATGATCGCCGACAAAGACAGTATCCTCCGTGTTATATTGTGGAACGATAAAGTCGAATTAATCGAAGCAGGTGAGCTGAAAGCTGGGCAGATCGTTCGCTTTTCTCATGGATACACACGCGAAGACCGTAAAGGCAAGGCGGAATTACATCTCGGCAATAGGAGCCAGATTGAAGTTGAGCCTAAAAACATAAAAGCGGATGAATATCCCTCCATCGGCAAATTCGCCACAAAAATCAGCAAGATAACCAAAGCGTACAAGAACATCCACCTTACAGGCACGGTAAAAGAGCTTTTTCCCGCATCCACATTCACAAGAAGCGACATGAGCACGGGAACAGTGATGCGCCTGACGCTGACAGATGAAACAGGCGAAATACCCGTCGTCGTTTGGAACGAAAAAGCAGAAGAACTCGAAAAAACCCTCAAAATAAACGCGAATTTACAGTTGGTAAACGCAAAAGTCAAGACAACCTCAAGCGGCGAGTTTGAAGTTCACGTTGACTCATACACTTACGTCGAGGTTTCAGAGCGCCTTGACTTTTGAGGCTACGGCGTCGCTCATCTCGCTTGTGGTGGAAGAACCACCTAAATCAGCCGTTCGCACTTTTCCCTCGCTTAAAACGTTCATTACAGCCTTTTCGATTTTCGCCGCTGCCTTCTTTTCGCCTAAGTAATCCAGCATCATAAATCCTGCCATTATAGTAGCTATGGGGTTAACCCTGTTCTGTCCCGTGTACTTGGGTGCTGAGCCGTGGACGGGCTCAAACATGCCGTAGGTTTCGCCTATGTTTGCTCCTGCTGCTAAGCCTAAGCTGCCCGTGACTTGAGCGGCTTCGTCTGATATTACGTCGCCGAAGAGGTTAGTGGTGACTATGACATCGAAGCTTTCAGGTTTTTTGATTAGGTGCATTGTTATGGCGTCTATGTGGACATCGTCGATTGTCACGTCTGGGTATTTAGGGGCTACCGCTTTCACGGCATCTTTGAATATGCCGTCAGTTATTCTTAGGATGTTGCCTTTGTGCACGTAGGTTAGGTGTTTTTTGCGTTTGGCGGCAAGCTTGAAGGCGAATTCCGCAACGCGTAATGAAGCCTCTTTTGTGATTATTCTTAGGGCTACGCCTACGCCTGGCGCGACTTCGTACTCAACGCCAGAGTACATGCCTTCCGTGTTTTCGCGAACCACGACTAGGTCTATGTTGGGTTTTAGGGCTTCTACGTTTGGAAAAGAACGGCACGGTCTGACGTTGGCATAGAGGTTGAACATTTTTCTGATTTTTACGGCTGCGCTGACGGGTGCGCCTGGCGTTTCTGGCGTGGTCATGGGACCTTTGAGGCAGGCGTCTGTTTGTTTCACGAGAGCTATTGTCTCTTCGGGTAGGTTGGTGCCGTACGTTTCTATGCAGTGATAGCCTGCTTCGCCGTAAAGAAAATTGAATTTTAGATTTTCTGAGGAGTCTTGTACGGCTTCTAGGACTTTTATGGTTGCGTTGATGACTTCTGGTCCTATGCCGTCGCCTTTTAGCACTGCAATATTGTAAGTTTTAGACACCATGATCGCCTTTCTGTGTGTAAATGCGCGCTTTAATTTATCAGTATTCCTATTTACTATTGAGCATTACGCGTTTTGGTAGCAGATGTGCTCTCGGAGACTATAGCCCCCTTATATAAAGACTGAAAAACCCAATCGGCACTATGCACCATAATTGACGCAACATAAAGCGTCGCGATGGGAAACAATCGCAATAGTGTAAATTGATTTTTGAAATGAAATTTGGGCTGATTATGCAAAACTTTATAACAGCGCCTAACATTTTGCATTCGTAAAAAAGGTGGAAATACATGAAATTCGGCACATACGTATTTGAGCCAAAGAAAGCTGAAGGCTTTGACTTTCATTTATTCCGTGTGAAACCAGAGGTAGGCAGGCGATTACCGCCCGTATCAGACATGTACAGCAACGTCGCCATTTTCGGCGACAACGTTACCGCACGAAATCATCCAGATTGGATTTCTCAGTCACCACTTGGTCCCGCATGGAGAACAAACGACAACTTCAACGTGCGCTGGGACATTCTCTGTCACACACAACCTGAACATAGAGCAGAACAGCTTGATTACATAGAAGACGTTGCTAGGCATTCGCCGGGAGTTTGGCTGAACAGCATGCACTTTGCAGAGCACGGACACTGCACTTGCCCACGTTGCAACAAGCTATGGAAGAAAAGCGGGCTCAGCTGGTTCGAATGGCGCAAAAAAGAAGTGACAGACTACATTGCCCAAATCAGGGAGCGCGTGAAAAACGAGTTGGTCATAGGCTTGCTTCCTGATCCAGTGAGTTCTTACGAGCGCTTCGGAGTGGACTTTGACGCTCTTGCTCCGTACGCTGATGCATTCAACGTTGTGATGTTCTCTAAGAACTATGCTACTCCATGGTACTGGGAAATGCTGTGCAGAGCCTTCAAGAAATTGCTGAAGAAGCCGATGTACATCAGTTTGTACGTTTTCGGTCCTGGAGACAATCCAGCGGAAGTACCAGCGCCAAGTGAACTGGTAACACTTTCGGTTCGCGCTGGCAGGACAGGCATAGATGGCATTCTCTATCTGACAGACAAAGCTAGCCAAATCTGGGATTTCCAGAAAGCAGTAGTAGACAGAGTTGAGCTCAGGCAGAAACTGAAGACCTACGGATGCCAAGAAGTGTTAGACTTCTTCGCCAGCTGGGAAAAAGTCGTAGAGTAAGCCTTCTAGAACAAAAACATAGACGCAGGCAGTTGCAACTCCAAAGTGGTTGAAACAAACCACCACGCTGCCCTTTTATTTCGTCCAAAATTCAGCACCATTTTTTATGCTGCACACTCAAAAGCCCTTAGACTCAGTATGCCTGCTTTTAACTTGAAAAACGTGCCTTTAAGCCTTAATGCCGTTATAGAAAAAAGTGGGAGAACAAAACATAGATAAATGTCAAAAACATCTGTCATAGACGTTAGGAGAAATTTCAATGGCAAGTAAAATCCTAGTAAAAGATCTAATGTCTACAAACGTTAATGTTTTTGAAAACGAATCAAGCGCTCAAGAAGTAGTTTCAGCAATGTCCAAGTGCGACGTTGACTTCGTGATAGTTGTGCAAAGCAGAAAACCAACAGGCATCATAACCGAGCGAGACGTTATAGTGCGTATGGTTGAACAAGGCTTAGACCCGAAAGTAGTGATAGCCAGAGCTATATACACTAACCCGTTGGTGACAATTGAAGAGTCAGCAACCGTGGAAGAAGCAGCTAAACTAATGAAGGAATGGAAAATTAAGCATTTAGCAGTAACAAGAAACGGCAAAATCGCAGGCATGCTAACCTATCTTGACATCGCATTCAATGTTCCAGAA
>CAZXCX010000082.1:0-4798 GCA_964639375.1 uncultured Candidatus Bathyarchaeia archaeon | reverse complement strand
ACCATTTTGCAGTGGTGCAGTTGCATGAGGAGCTTGCGTGGGATATGAGGCATTCGGAGTCTGAGAAGGGCGCTCTTGGTGAGGAGGATTTGCGTAGGATTTCGCTTGCGGCTTGGCTGGAAGCAATAAAGCGGTGTACTGGCAAGGAAATTCAGGTAATTTCTAAAAAGTAAAAAATAGGCAAGTTTGCGTCTGACCGGGTTTATTGCACTGCCTCAACGCTTTGTATTTCTGGCACCTTCTGCTTGATGAAGCGTTCAACGCCCTGCTTAAGCGTCAGCACGGACAATGGGCAGCCTACGCATGCGCCTTGCAAACGGACTTTGACTGTGCCTTTTTCGATGGCGACGAGTTCTATGTCTCCGCCGTCGGCTTGGATTCTCGGTCGTATTTCCGCGAGGGCTTTCTGCACTTTCTTTTCGGTTGTTTCACTCATTACTGTTTTCACCACACTTTGTTTTAAAGCCTAACCCATTAGTAGCGGATAATCATAAAAACGTTCCCATGTTTGAATTGGCACGGGCTCACTGAAGAATTTTATTAGGATAGAGAGTAATATGATTCTATTTGGTGCAGTGTGCAGGATGGATAGAGAGGCGGAGCGGTTGGGGCGTTTGAAGCCTGAAGAGAAGGTGGCTATAGCCATAGACATGACTGACGGGTGCGTGCGCGTCTGCGCAGACGGCATCAGAGCCCAGAATCCGGGCATCAGCGAGGAGGAGCTCATAGCTAAGCTGCGAGAGCGGATGGAATGGTGTAAGCGTTATCGTAGGCGGTGATGCGAGCGTTGGAGGTGTTTTACGGTTTTGTTAGACGGGTGGTTGAGGGTTTTGAGGATTCGGGTTTGGATTACGCTTTTTCGGGCGCGTTGGCGGTGAGTTTTTACGGTATCCCGCGGACTACGAGTGATGTTGATGTGATGGTCGCGGTTGCTGGCGAGGCTGATGTGAAGGTTAAGGTTGTTGCGGCTTTGCGGCGCGCTGGGTTGGAGGTTGACGAGCATAAGATTGATGTTGCGTTGGAGTCGGGCTACAACATAGCATCGTTTAGGGGTAAGGCGTCGCCGTACACCGTTGACGTTATCTTTTCAGGCGAGAAGCTTGAGAAGCAGGCTGGAACCGTGGCGGGTCTAAGCACGTTTTTTCAGTCGCCTGAAGGGTTGGTGCTGGCGAAGTTGCGGATGATTAAGGCGACTGTGCCGCGTGAACGGGCAGTGAAGGATGAGGAGGACGTGAAGGCGGTTTTGACGTTTGCTAAGGTGGATGTTGAAGCGGTGAAGAAACAAGCTAGAAAAGACAACACGCTTGCAATACTAGAATCCTTAATCGAATGATTTGAAGAGGAGGCGCAGGCTGAATAGGAGCCATAGAAAACATAAACGCAACAGTCACCACCTACCTATTCAAAAACACATACACAAACAAAAAAATAAAACCGCAAAAATAGCAGCCTTGGCGCAAAGGCTGGAGCTAATCTTTAGTTCTCTACTTTGGAGATATGAGACTGTAGGAATTCATGGTAGAATTCAAAGCAGATACAGAGACCTTAAGACAGGTCGCTTCATCAAGAAGCCTTAGTGCGCTACATAAAAAATGAATAGCTTTTCGACTGATACTGATTAAGGTTTTAAAGAAATAATAACCTCATTGCCAATATAATTTGCAAAAAAAGAAGTCTGGTTATCATGCGTTTTCGTCGCCGAATCAGTCAGTTCAAATTCGACAAAGCCTATGAGATGCGGAACAATCCGACACCAGCTGAGGCACGTATGTGGGAAATTCTCAAGAGAAAAGTCATTCCGAATTATCCAGAGCATATCTTCTACCGACAGTCTGTACAATTTGGCTATATACTGGATTTTTACTGTCCAACATTACGACTAGGCATAGAAGTAGATGGTGACATATACGACAAAAGAAAAAGGTACGATTGGCAAAGAGACACAAATCTAGCATGAAGGCGTATACAAGTATACCGAGTTAACAATGAGGATGTTTTCAACAACCCGCAAGGCATCGCAACTCAACTTTGTAAAATCATACAAGACAAAAAGATGCCTTGGTATAAGAAAATCTTTAGGTTCTAAAGTTAACACGTGCTTAAGATAAAGCAATCTCAAAAACCCATCTTTTAAGGGTTAATGGATTTGGTGGTTTTTCGTTTTGTGTGTGAGAGGGAGAGGGAAAAAAATAAAATTTAATCCAACCAACCAATTTCATGACCGGTCAGTGCTTTCCAGAAGCCTTGTTTTGTTTTTCTTCTATTTCCTCAAACTTTTTAATTATTACATTGAAATTAAAATTATTATCAACAATTTCTTCAAGATTATCAATCTTATCAAGTGTGGCGCTTATCGTCACGTTTGATTTATTTGAAGATATTGACGTTGCTGCGTTTTCTCGTCCCGCGTAATAGCCTACGCCGCCAATCACGTACGCAAGGGTAGCGAGTACCAAATATGGAGCAATCGCAGCTAAGGCAGCTGAGATTAATGCTTGATCGAGGTAAGGAGTTTGGGCAATCATAGATATCATACTAATAAAAGCGCCAAGCGCAGAGATGAGCAAAACCGAACCCCATACAAAAAAAACATAACCAACTACCCTCCACTTATTCAATTAAGGTCGCCTTAAAAGTATAGTTTACAACAATTCTATGGAATTATAGTTTATGAATTCGAAAACAATATCAAGAATTGTTTATTCCATGTTCGTTTGTGTGACAGGCACACACAGAGAGACAGACAGAGAGAGACAGAGACAGAATACACGGACACACGCACGGGCACGGGTACGGGCACGAACGGAAGCACACACGAAGGCGGGGAAAAAGATTAAAATTTAATACAAATGGGAATTCGTTTTGTCAGCTGATTGGTTTTGCTCATTTGTAAATTTGTGAATTGGTAAATTGATGAATTTGTGAATTTCGTGAGTCTTTATATTTCCTATTAGCGCTCGTTTTCTTTTGATGATGTGTCATGAAGGAAATCTTGAATCAGATTAAGGGTTTAGCGGCTGGCGATTTAGTGTGTGTGGAGTGGTTTGACGCTAGCATTGGCAAGAGCTTAAGCAACGGCGTCAGCGGCATAGACGTGCCCGTCAAAAGCTGGGGCATCTACGTCGGCATTTTAGGTCAGAAGCGCAAGCACATTATTTTGGCGCAGAACTGCTTCCGCTACAGTGACGGCTTGTACGATATTGATTATACGGCGGTGCCTGTGCCGTGGACCACTAAGGCGACTGCCATAGCAAAGCGCCACATCGGGGCGGAGGAGGCGGAGCATTTGCTGAAAAGTTTCTTGGTGAACGAGAAAATGAAGAGTGACAAGCCCAGTTCCAACCGTTGCCTTCGGCAGCAGAGGATGCGAAACCATTGACTGACTGGATTAAACGCGCGTTAACGCGGAAGACCACCGACAAAACCGCATCTGCGGAGGAAGTGCCGCCAAGCGAACGCTTGGTCTTAGGCGTCAAATTCGCCATCGCCCTAACCTTCAGCCTCACAGCGTTGGAAATCGCGCATTTGGCTCTTTTAGGCACATGGAACAGCGAAGTCTTCGCGGCAATCACGGGCTTAGCAGGCACCATAACGGGAATTCTCATATCACAGAAAACCTGAGGCGCGTCTAAGCCATGAGTGAACCACAGTTTCCGCCTTTAAATAAGGGAGGGGGGTAGTCATCGCAGAACTGAATAGAAACGTAAAAGACCTCATCGAAATTGAATGGAAAGTCGTAGACAAACTCATTCAAATGGCTGAAAATCCTCCTAATCAAAACCAGCGCGCATTCTACTATCAAACGCTTGCCAGCCATATTCGCATATTGTCAATGCTCTTGAAACTGCATGGAAAACCCGACGATACACAAGACCTAGCTAAACTCCTGAGTGAAATACGCAAGAGAGCCAAAAGAATCGCTAAGAGGCTCAAACAAGAATGACCTCAGACGACGAAGACCTCGCAAAAATCGAAGAGAACCCAACCCTTTTCGCCCAATTAGTTCTAGGATTTGAGCCTTTCAGCTACCAAGAAAAACTCCTAAACGACCCAGCGCAACGCATAATCGCGTGCATGGGAAGACAAACAGGCAAAACCACCACCATAGCCACAAAAGCCATCCACTACGCCTACACCCACCCAAAAACCACCACCCTCATAATCAGCCCCAGCTTGCGCCAAAGCATGATAATGTTCGACAAAATCCTCGCCCTCACACACGCCAATCCGCTTCTGCGTAAAAGCATAACACGCAAAACCCGCACCATAATCCAACTCACCAACACCTCAACCATAATCGCCTTGCCATGCAGCGAACATTTACTACGAGGATACACCGCACACTTAGCCATAGCCGACGAAGCATCCTTCATCCCCGAAACCATCATAACCGAAATCATCTACCCCATGCTCAGCACCACAAACGGCACCGCGATCTTACTAAGCACTCCGTGGGACAAAAACCACTTCTTCTACAAAGCCTTCCTCAACCCCACCTACAGCACGCATAAAGTGCGCTCAGCAGAAAACCCACTCATCCCAAACGCTTTCCTACAGGAAATGCAGCAAAACATGACCACAGAAGCCTACAAACGCGAGTACCTAGCGGAATTCACCGAAGCCGCCACAAGCTATTTTCCACAAGAACTAATCCGACAATGCATCGAACACGCACAACGCCTAAGCTTGGAACCATACACCACACTGGAACAGCAAATCCCGAAAGGCGAATATTACGCTGGCTTAGACCTCGGCAAACTCCAAGACCACAGCGCACTCGCCATCATCCAAAAAGACG
>CAZXCX010000081.1:0-4823 GCA_964639375.1 uncultured Candidatus Bathyarchaeia archaeon | reverse complement strand
TGAAGATTTCGCCTTTGTCAACGGTAAACGATATTCCGTCAACTGCTTTTATTTCTCCGTAATATTTTTTTAGAGAAGAAACATCAATCGGAATCATGCCCTTTCTCCTTCAGATGTTGTTCTGACCTTTGATTGGCAACTTGGTTTAAGTCGTTGCGGTTCCTTTTATTGATTACGATGGCACAATTATTACTTTCGGCTATAACTATCCGTATCCTCTATAGCTGCCCTGTCAACCTCCACTGTTCTAGTCGGATTCGATTTTTTTCAGAATCTTCCTCGCCGACGTCTCATTGATCATGTTCACCAGAAACGTGACTATGTCTTCGGGCGAAATGTATCTGGGGCCTCGCTCGTGAAAAACTTGAACTTCCATTGTTTTTTCGCCAAAGATGGTTCGCATCATGTAATAATCAAACTTCAACGGCTTTTTCTTTTCTCCAGTGCCTTTATAGTAGCGCACGGCACAAAAAAAATCCATTGATCGAAAAGTTTCTTTCCTTAACACGGTGAGCACTTTCTTTGTTTCTTCCTCGTCTATGTAGTTGAAGCTTTTAGCCTCAGCTATTCCTATTTCAAAGATTATTGCGCCCTCGGGCACCGTTGGATAGGCGATTTCCTCAAAACTGAACGTTTCGCGGTTTATCTTGTGGAGAACTTGTATCAGCCTTTGCTGGAGTTTCTTGCTTGAAAGGGGTGACGTGAAGTTTTCGGTTCTGTGGATGTTTACGGGGAAGTTCTCGTAAAACCCTAGCATCTCTCTGGGTTCCTGCTTTAGCTCTTTTTCATTTTTTTAATCTTTTCAAGGTTGCTCAGTAGTTCGGACAGTGCAGTGCTTAGTTTTTGTAGTTCTTCCACGTTCTCGGTGTGTTGAATCTTGTTTTGTATCTCTTGCACTTTCGCTAGGAGCGTTGCCTCAAGCTTGTCATACGCCATGCTGCTTGCTTTTTCTGGTTCTTCCCCTTCTTTTACCACGATTACTTTCTTTTCGCATTTAGCGCACCATAACATCCCGTCTTTTAACCTGAAGAGCGGTGAAGCGCAGGCGGGGCACGACAGGTCTGTTAAAGTGGCTCCTTGGCGCAACAGGTCAGCCATACGTTTTATGTGTTTATTTTCGGTTTTTTTCTGCAATTCTGGAACCCCAAAGTAAATACGTATTAAAGCTTATATAACTTGATTACTGCGAGATTGCATTAGGGTGGACACTTATGGTGAGGAAGAAAAAAGCTCAGGAGTATGAGGAGAAAATTAAGCAAGCGTTAGTTGTGCTTGGAGAAGTATCCGAAGACAACACGACTCCGAGAAATATTAGGCGTGCGGCGAAAGACTCTATGGGCGCTCTGCAAAGCCCAGAGTTCACGGCTGCGGTGAGGGCTTCAAACGCCATATCCATCTTAGATGAGATACTGCAGGATCCGAATATGCCGCCTTACACGCGGGTAAAACTGTGGAACGTCATGAGTTTCATAGAAGCAATAAAAGACTAACCCGAGCACTAACAACCTGTTCTTTTATTTGTGCCCTTAGCTTGGCTTCAGCAAAAGCCAGCCTCAAACCGCTTACTGTTCCGTCAAATCCAGCGACTAAGCTTTGCCTGAGTTTTCTATGCGTTAGCCTTTTAGGTGCGCGTTTCACTTTCTGTGGCTTTCTTGGCAAGTTTCTTTTCTTCTTTGTAGAGTGAGCGCAATGCACGCAGCAGATACTTTGCATGTTGGAACCCCCCGACAAAGACATAAAGAATGACTAATCCCTCTCTTTCCATAAAAATCACTCACTAACAAATATATGCCAGTTATTACATCTAATTTTGGGTTCCAAGGGGGACAATGTCCTTTGAAGTATGACGTAATCATCGTCGGTGCAGGTCCAGCAGGCATATTCTCAGCGCTAGAGCTTACAGAAAAGAACAACCTCAACGTGCTAATACTCGATAGAGGTGCAGACATAGACCAGCGCAAATGCCCCTCAAGCCGAGGGTTCGAATGTGTCCATTGCGAACCGTGCGCGGTTCTCTCAGGCTGGGGTGGAGCGGGCGCCTACAGCGACGGAAAACTCACTTTATCCACCGAAGTAGGCGGTTGGCTCAACCAGTACGTCTCACAAAAAGAGCTTGAGACGCTCGTAGGATACGTCGACAGCGTCTACTTGAAATACGGCGCAAGCGAGCAAGTTTACGGTGGAGACGTTGAAAAAGTAGACGAAATTGAACGCAAGGCATCGTTGGCAGGATTAAAGCTCATCAGACAGAAAATCCGCCACATGGGCACCGAAAAATGCCGTGAAACCCTGCGACGGATGCGTCGAGAACTAAACGGCAAAATCACGTTTCAACCCAAAACAGACGTTAAAGGTCTCATCGCGGAGAACCATACAGTCAAAGGCGTTGAAACTGTAGACGGCGAGAAATCCCTCGGCAAATACGTGATAATCGCGCCGGGCAGAAGCGGAGCAGAGTGGCTCCAAACAGAAGCTCAAGTTCAAGGCTTAAGAACCGTGAACAACCCGGTTGACGTAGGCGTAAGAGTCGAGGTTTTAGCATCGGTTATGGAAGAGTTGACCACCGCTCTTTATGAGCCGAAGCTTGTTTATTACTCGCGGCTTTTTGATGATCACGTTCGCACTTTCTGCGTCTCGCCTTACGGTGAAGTCACAACAGAATCCTACAATGGCATCTTAACCGTCAACGGGCAGAGCTATGCCGAAAGGAAAACGGAAAACACGAACTTTGCCATCCTGGTCAGCACTTCTTTCACTGAGCCTTTCAAAGAGCCCATAGCTTACGGAAAATACGTTGCTAGGCTTTCAAACTTGCTCAGCGGAGGCGTAATGGTGCAGCGTCTCGGCGACTTGGTTTCTGGACGGCGCTCAACGCCTGAACGTCTCGCCCGAAGCGTGGTTACGCCCACGTTGAAAAGCGCCACGCCTGGAGACCTGAGCTTCGTATTGCCCTACCGTTATCTATCTGATATAAGGGAAATGCTTCAAGCTTTAGACGTAATTGCGCCTGGGATCCACTCTAGAGACACGCTTCTTTATGGCATAGAGGTAAAATTCTATTCTTCGCACCTGCAATTGAACAATGTCTTGGAAACCAAAATCCAGAACATGTTCACCATCGGCGACGGCGCCGGCGTCACCAGAGGCTTAATTCAAGCTTCAGCATCAGGCGTCATAGTAGCCAGGGAAATACTGAAAAGGGAAAAACTGAAGGCATAGCAAAATGGCTGTAGCCCAAGAAATCAGGTGCTCGCACTGCGGCGCGCCAGTGGAGTTCAAGCCTGGCGAGATAATAGCCACCTGCAAGTACTGCGGCTTCACCACCGTGATCGAAACTGGGGAAGCCTTCAATTTTGAACATTCACTGTTGCTGAATAAGTATAATCTAACTCAAGTAGACGAATTGATAAGAGATTGGATGCGCTCGGGGTTCATGAAACCAAGCGATCTTGCCAAAAAATCCAAGATTCTTGAGAAGAATCTGATTTACTTGCCTTTCTGGGTCGTTTCTGTCGAAGCCAAAACCAGCTATAAAGGAATATTCGAGCGGATCGCGCCGCCGATCGTGAAGGAAGGGAAAATCCAGAAAGAGTATAATTGGCTTGTTTTGGCGAGGGAGGCCGCAGGGTTCCCAACAAGAGAATATGACGTCCCTTTAGAGGGCAAGATTCCCTACGACTTTCGGAAAATCGAGGGGTTCGCAAAGGTTTTGAACAGCGAAATTGACAGAGACGAGGCGTTGGAACTTGCTAAACAGCAAATCGAGGCGCATCATCGCTACCTGCTTCAGCAAGATGTGGATAAAATCGTTGAGATATATACTGAGATTAACGTGAAACAAGCGGTCTACCTGCACGCGCCTGTGTGGTTCGTTAAGTACGAGTATAAAGGCAAAACTTATCAGTTGATAATGGACGGTGCGACTGGAATGGCCCTCAAGGGCGATATACCTTCGTCCAAGTTTTAATCTGCTTTAAAGAAAATTTAAAAGCGACATTTTTCTATAAACGAATGGGATAGTGGGTGGGAAGATTGAATTGAGTGAGAAAAAAGATTTGTACGCAGAAGCAAAAAAGCAAATGCGTCTCGGCGAGCGCATAGTCGCGGCAATCCCTGGTTTTCGAGGCTACAAAGAAAAAGAATTGAGACGCGAGTCTGACAAGCTTATTCGAAACCATCTGTACCTTAAGCTTTCAAAGGCAAAAAACGACCTTAAAACTGTTTTTCAGAAATTGTCTGATCGCCGTTATTTCGACGTTTTGACGGACATGGATCGCCTCGTGGCAAAATTCGACCGCATAAGTGCGAAGGTTAACCATGCGTCTTATGGGTACTCTGGTTTCTTTGACATAGTGAAAGTCAAGGAAGAGAACCTTGATCGAATGATAGACTTTGATAATCAACTCGTCGATGCAGCTGAAGGCTTAACTGCTGATGTGGACGCTTTCAAAGCTGAAATAACAAAAGGCGAAACCAAGGGCGCAAAGGAAAAAATACAGCAAATAGTTGATAAAATTGAGGCTTTCGAGGAAACTTTTGATAAGAGACAAGAAGTAATATTAGGAGTGAGATAGAAAATGCCACAAGTTATAGAATGGAAAACAGCTGGCCCCGAAGACATCGTCTGGAGATACCCCAACGAGGAAATCACGTGGGGCGCTCAGCTCATAGTGCACGAGTACGAAATGGCCGTGTTCTTCAGAGACGGCAAAGCCTACGACGTTTTCGGCCCAGGCAGGCACACGCTCACCACGCTGAATCTACCTTTACTGACTAGTTTGCTCACGCGTATTGCGGGTTACGGAGAGAAACCCTTCAAGGCA
>CAZXCX010000080.1:0-5052 GCA_964639375.1 uncultured Candidatus Bathyarchaeia archaeon | reverse complement strand
GTAACGAGACGGAAGCAGCCAAATACTTGGCTGAACACTTCCGCAAAGAAGGCTTTAACTGTGAACTTTACGAGTCCGCACCTGAAAGAGGAAGCGTAATCACTCGATTGAAAGAAAACGGTGAGAAACCCAGCTTACTCTTGCTTTCTCATTTAGATGTGGTTGCCGCTGACGCGAAAGAGTGGAGCGTGGACCCCTTTGGTGGCGTAGTCAAAGACGGTTTTGTTTGGGGACGCGGTGCTTTGGACATGAAAGGCATGACCGCCATAGAAGTAATGACTATGAAACTTTTGAAAAGAAACGATGTGAAACTCAAGGGCGACGTTATATTGGCTGCGACCGCTGATGAAGAGAAAGGCGGACTAGCAGGAGCAGATTACCTTCTTCGCAATTATCCGGAGAAAATACGGGCTGATTACGTTCTGAACGAAGGCGGAGGACTGGCAATTCCGACCCAAAAAAGAAACGTGTACACGGTGCAAACGGCGGAAAAAGGGATCCTATGGTTCAAAGTAAAAGCAAAAGGCACTTCAGGGCATGGTTCGATGCCTAACGTGGCGGACAACGCCATAATGCGCATGAATAAAGTCATAGAAAAGCTTGGGAATTACCGTTCACGGATTTTGGTTGTCCCGACCGTGAAGCAGTTTCTCACTGAAATCGCACGAGAAGACGCAATGCTGCAACAGTCCTTTTCGCGTTTGCTCGCAAATCCCGAGTTAAGCGACCAGATATTGGATGAGTTGGCAAAAACCGCTCCGAATCTCGCGGAGGAAATTCGGCCGCGAATCAGAATGACTATTACGCCCACGATTATTCGTGGCGGAGTAAAAGAAAACGTGATTCCTTCGGAGTGCGAAGCTGTTTTTGACTGCAGAATACTTCCAGGGCAGACATCAGCCGAAGCCCTAAGCCTGATCAAAGACATAGTTAAAGATGTTGACTCTGAAAAGCTTGAGTTTGAAAGCCTGCAAGTGCAGGAGCCTTCAGAATCGCAAGCGGGAACGCCACTTTACGACGTAATTGCTAGCGTCCTTAAAGATTTTGAGCCGAACTGCGGCATAACGCCAATGCTCATGACTGGCGGGACAGACTCGCGTTTCTTCAGAAGAAAAGGCAGCGTATGCTACGGCTTTCACCCCATGCGCCCAGATGTACCCTACGGTGAAATGGTCAAGATGGTTCACGGTGTAGACGAGCGCATTAGCATAGAAAACCTTGTTTTCGGAACAAGCGTGCTCTACGAAACCGTCAAAAAATTCATGAGCTAACGGATGCAACGCGCTGAACTCTAGTGCTCGGAAAAGACTATACCCCCCTTATTTAAAGACTGAAACGCTGAGTGAACTGCAGTTCTAAGTTATCGCCTTTCTAGCCTGCTCGGCTAACCTACCCACACCCTTGGATATACATAACAATCCAATTCTTAAAACTTGAATTAAATTTTAATCCCAAACCCAAACCAAACTTACTCATACTAATTCCCATTTTCCCTCGCACTCTCTCACTCATACACACACTCTCACACACCACGCGCACGCACGCGCACAAATGCAAACCAAAAAAGGGATTTAGTTTAATCTGCCACCAATAGAAAAGCCAGCACCGCGCTCATTTCCTTTTATCTTGAAGGCAACTTCACATCTTGCAATGGTTGATCCCGAAACGCGGATGTCATTAGGTACTAAAATCAATTCTTCTGATGTGATAACTATCTGAATTCCATCATAATAAATTACTCCAGTGATAATTATGCTCTCTTTGGTTTTCTTGAAGTTTATGAATAACGGTTTTTTACAGTGCCTTGCCTCTATCTCATCGTCAAGTATTTTTAACCGCCATTCTTCGTTTACAACCGAAGCCCAGTGATTGGCAAACATTCCTCCTACAAAATTGTTCTCAGAATCAAAGAACCTCATGTACAAGTAAAACTTGGGTTCTTGAACATAAGCTGCAGGCATCTGAGGCCATATTTCAATCAATGGTTTATTATTGACAATAAGAACATATGGACAGGCTATGCAAAGATTATTGCCTAAATTAACTGCAAAATTCTGAGGAATGGAAAAATAGAAACCTCTTTTTTCTGCTTTGGCAAAACCAGATTTCTGCAAGTCGAGAATGTCCTCAAGTGCAATTGCAGGACGCTTGTTAGGCTTTTTCTTCAGTGTCAAATCATGATGATTCGCGCATAACAAAATCAAATTGTCAGGGTCATCAATTAACTCTGGAGCATCACTCTTTGCAATGATGTGGTGTTGCTCGAAGGGCATGTCAATGCCGCAGAATGCACATTTGCCTTTCCATCTAGCATAAACTGTTCGCCTAGTTTTGAGAGACGGTTCAGGAACGAGTTTTCACCTCTAAACGCTTAGTGGTCGTTAATCTTAGAAGAAATAATCTTGCTTGTTGTAAGCGTGTTTATGTCCTTTTGGGCACGTATGCGAATTATTAATCAAGTTTAACGTTTTGAAGCTAGTTTTATCTGCTGCAATCCCTGATGCAAATTTTATTCCACATGTTTTGCATTTAAGATAAAGCATGGGCATTGGCTTTTACTCACCTCAAAGCTATCTTAAAACTAGTTTCTAATAAAACATGTGGTATTTGAAAAATTGCAAATTATGTCTACTGTTGCTTAACTGCAATTCTTGGAATCCAAGCCTCCCATTCATTTCTAAGATGTTTGAAAAGCAATAACGCTTCTTCGTTTATCGAGCCCCCTAAAAGAGATATGATATGCCTCAGTGATTTCGTAAAGGTTTGAGTTGTGTTATACTTAAATATGTGCCGAGGGTTCTTTTATTTTGGGTTTTAATAAGGAGTCTTGAGGGATGCCCGCTATAGAAGTTGGCAGAGTATGTGTGAAAGTGGCTGGTCGTGAATCTGGAAGAAAATGCGTCATAGTCGACGTCATGGACAAAAGCTTTGTTTTAATAACTGGACCCAAAAAGGTCACGGGAGTAAAAAGAAGACGAGCCAACATAAACCATGTTGCGCCTCTCGAAGATAAAATTAAGGTCAAAAGAGGGGCATCTGACGAAGAAGTAACTCAAACATTAGAGGCGGCTGGCAAACTGGAAGAAATGGCGAAAATTACAAAATGATCTAAACTCTTAATACTTCTAACATCTTTTTCTACACTTCAAGGAGAATGAAACTTGCCTAGAACAGCCCCTCCATGGGAAACCACGCGTGAACGACTAATAAAAGCAGAGGATACAACCGACCCCCAGCATGGGCACAAACCCCATGAAAGACCAGCGGAAGAGTACATACGCTACGGCGTAATAAACCTGGACAAGCCAGCTGGCCCGACAAGCCACGAAGTTGCCGCATGGGTAAAGAAAATCATGCATTTGACGCGGATAGGTCACGGCGGGACTCTAGACCCAAAAGTCACAGGCGTGTTGCCCGTAACCTTAGAGGATTCTACGAAAATCGTTCAGGCGCTTCTTCACAGCGGCAAAGAATACGTTTGCGTGATGAAACTTCACGGAGACGCCGAGGAAG
Source organism: uncultured Candidatus Bathyarchaeia archaeon (assembly GCA_964639375.1). Classification (GTDB taxonomy): domain Archaea; phylum Thermoproteota; class Bathyarchaeia; order Bathyarchaeales; family Bathycorpusculaceae. The sequence goes on along the minus strand of CAZXCX010000080.1, from coordinate 1,539 downwards.
AGCACGTTAGAAAGGTTCTTGAAGAGTTCGAAGACCTGATTTATCAACGGCCGCCCTTGCGGTCTTCGGTTAAGCGGCAACTGCGCACTAGACGCGTCTACTACATCGATTTCATGGAGATGGACGGACGGAACGTTCTTTTCAAAGTTGGCTGCGAAGGCGGCACGTACATACGCAAGCTCTGCTACGACATCGGAGAAATCCTAGGATGCGCGGCTCACATGCAAGAGCTTCGCAGGACACGCGCGGGACCGTTCGTGGGAAACAGCAGTAATAGAGTAACGTTGCATGAGGTGGCTTACTGGTTCGCAGAGTGGGAAGAGAAAAAAGACGAGAAAATTTTGCGAAAAATTATTCAGCCTATGGAAGCGGCGTTGGCTTTGATCCCCAAAATCGTGATCAGGGACTCAGCGGTTGACGCGTTATGCCACGGCGCAAACTTGACCGCTCCCGGCATCTTGTCAGTTGAAACGGGCATCAAGAAAGGTTCCATGTTGGCGGTTTTAACTCTGAAAGGCGAAGCGGTGGCTTTGGCGAATGCTCTTCTTTCAACGGAAGAAATTTTAGACTTGAAGCATGGGACTGTGGCTACTCTCCAGAGAGTCGTGATGCCCAGAGGCACGTACCCAAAAGTTTGGAAAAGCGGTAACGTGAAATGACTGGGCGAAACCGAAGCGCCGAACACTATTTCACTACACTTCCGAAGTCAGAAGCCAAGCTTGGCCTAATCCGCACAACCCTACGAGGTAAATCCTTCGAGTTCCTAACCGCCTCAAGCGTTTTCTCCAAAAAACAGGTTGACCTAGGAACCAGACTGCTTGTCGAAGCGATGGCTCTCCCCGAAACAGGCGCCGTTCTGGACATGGGCTGCGGCTACGGCGCTGTCGGAATAGCGGCTGCCGCCTCTAACCCGCGGCTGCACATGGTCATGACGGATGTGAACATGCGCGCTGTCCGCCTTGCAAGACAAAACGTCGAAATAAACAAGGTGACCAACGCTGAAGTCCGATGTGGCTACTTGTACGAGCCAGTTAAGGATTTAACGTTTAACTGTGTTCTCTCGAATCCGCCGGTGAGCGCGGGCATGGAAACCGTAAAAGCCATAATCACCCAAGCGCCGCAAGTCATGGCGGACAAAGCCACCTTCCAGATGGTTATCCGCTCCAAAATCGGCGCAAAAACCCTGCCGCCAGTTTTCGACGAGACTTTTGGCAACTGCCAGGTTCTCGCGAGAAAGAGCGGTTACCGTGTGCTTATGGCTGAGAAACACTGATCTGCAGAAAACGTGGATCAATTTATTGTGGCATTTCACCGTTCGATTTAGAACGCTCAAGCAATGAGGCAAGCCACGCCGAAAGTCCCAAACACGCGGCAGCGATTATGAATGTGGTGGAGAACCCGAGGAAAAACGAAGTAAACCCTGAAACCAGCGAGCCCAGCAGAGTGGCGACTCCCACCAGTGCGCTGTAAACTCCCAGTGAAGAACCCTGTCTTCCGCCGCGAAGCGTGCTGAAAACCATAGTGTTTGACGCCGTGTAG
>CAZXCX010000079.1:0-5070 GCA_964639375.1 uncultured Candidatus Bathyarchaeia archaeon | reverse complement strand
GAAACAGGTTCTTCCAGCACGTTGAAATCAGATACCACTACACCGTCGGCTTCCCATGTGAAATCCTCCACGGCGTTTCTTGCGATTTCAATAGCTTCTTCGCTGGAAATGTTAACTTCAGTGCTTCCAATCTCGAATAGAAACCAACCGTCAGTTAGCTCTTTCAGAACACCGTCTTCGAAAACTAAGGTCAAGCTTTTTATTGAAAAGTCAACGCCGTTTTCCGTATATAGCCACTGGACTTCTGCGTTATCTCCAGAGATGGAGACATTTAGCTTTGTATTGCCCTCTGTTATTTCGATATTTTCTGTTTCGTTAACTGAGGCTAACATGTTGCTCATCTCTTCCAAGTAAGAAGCGTCTTCATAAGACCTGAACCTCTGAAGCAGATTCTTAACGGAATCTAAAATGCTGTAAGGTTGAGGCTGAGCGTAGATTGGCGAACCCTCAAACAAATATATTTGATACCTAGACAGCTTTTTGTTTCTAAACCTGAAAACCACATCAATTTGGCTTTCACTGTTTGTAAGCGAATACTTCAGAATCTGCTCTACGACTCCGCCTAAATCAGAACGAGATTCCACAGTGTTGCTCAACAGAGTTGCATGATATTCTGTAATGTCGATTTGGATAACGTCCTGAAGGAAAGTAATCGCTTTGTCTGTGCCAGCACTCCAAGATAACAATTGATCATACTTTGACTCCAAGAGTTCTTGCTCACTAGACAATTGGTTCAAAGAAGCATATTGCACGTAGGACATGCTTGCCAAAATAAGAACCGCGATAATTAGTATTGCCAGAATCGACCTCCACCTTAAAGATAAAGGAAAGCCGTGTTTTGACCGAACAGCTGGTGCTTCTTCCACAGTCTTCATTGTATCCACAGAGGCTACGCCGAAGGTGGATAACTTGTACTGCCCATCCTCGGATTTAGTTAAGAGTTCGCCGAGGTTTTCAAGGTGATACGTCAAATGGGAACTGGAAACCCCAAGCGACTCCAGCATTTGCGAGAAGGTCATTGGCTTCTGCGAGAGCATACGGAGGATCTTGCGGCGTGCGGGATGCTTCAAAGAACTAAACATGGTTGAGTAAATTTCTTCCTCTGAATTGGACATTTTCTTACCCACTTAACTATTATTATGTGGACGTTACTTAGAAAACTTTTGTTTGTCAAGAAACCTTGACTAAAAAAATAGTCTTGTCAAGATTTCTTGACTAAAAACGGGCGTTGCGGGCTTGTTTAGTCAAGAAACCTTTACAAAAACCTTTTTATCGGAAAAAAGCCCAGTATTAAGCAGGGGCTTTAAAGGAGCGAAAGTTGATTGACATCACCCGCTTGGCATGGGAACATCCCAAGAGAGGGCTGCCTAAAGCAGCGGTTTCTAAAATTCCTCTGCGCTGTCTTTTTGTCTTTACTTTTGTTCTCTCCCTTTGCGATTTTTCAGGCTTGCGCAGCTCCAACGTCGGGCATCCAAATCGTAGATTCATCTGGTCGGGTTGGTTTGTACGCTTCTCTCGCTTTAGACTCTAGTGACAACCCGCACATAAGCTACTATGATTTCACGAACAATGACCTGAAGTATGCCGCGTGGACTGGCTCAAGCTGGAATATTCAGACAGTAGACTCAGAGGGATTCGTTGGCTTACACACTTCTATCGCTTTGGATTCGAGTGACAACCCTCACATAAGCTACTATGCAGAGAACGCGCTCAAATACGCTTCGTGGAATGACACAACTTGGGATATTCAAACTGTAGATTCAGGAGGCTCAAGTTTTACCTCTCTCGCTTTTGACAAAAACGGTAATCCGCACATCAGCTATTTTCATGTGCCAAGCGGTGGTCACCTGAGGTATGCTTCTTGGACTGGTTCGTCTTGGAGCATTGAAGTTGTCGATTCGGCAGGAATCGTGGGCGAATTCACCTCGCTAGCGCTGGACGCTGAAGATACACCTCACATAAGTTACTATGACGCCCTGAATGGTAACCTGAAATACGCTTGGCGGGACGGTTCAGGCTGGAATGTACAAACAGTTGACACGACAGGAGATGTCGGCAGATTTTCTTCTTTTGTTCTGGATTCAAGTGGCGTCGCGCACATAGCTTACCGTGACTTTTCAAATGGTGATTTAAAATATGCAGAATCAGCTGGGTCAAGTTGGAACATCCAAATTGCCGCGACAGGAAACTGCACTGACAGCTCGCTTGCTCTGGATTCCAACGGCAAACCGCACATAAGCTACGCCGACAATTCAGACCATCGCCTAAAATATGCTTCATGGACTGGTTCAGAATGGAGTATTCAAACTTTAGATTCAGCAGGATACGTTGGCGAGTATACTTCGCTTTCGGAACATTTCACTTCTATTGAGTTGGACAGAAACGATAATGCACATATCGCCTTCTGTGACGCCGCATATTTACGTCTGAAGTACGCCGTTATAGCAAACTCTTCGGACCCTCCAACCCAGAATGTTCAAACGTATGCTTCCATAAGTGTGCAACCTGACCCTGTCGGCGTTGGTCAAATGGTGCTGGTTAACATGGCGATTAATCCTCTTCCACCGACGTCAATTGACCGTTTTAATGGCTTGACTCTTTCAATCACGCGTCCAGACGGCGCCGTTGAGGTGCTTGGTCCTTTCATATCCGATGTACACGGCTTAGTATATACTTATTATGTGCCCACGCAAGTCGGCGACTATAAAATGCAATTAAAGTTTTCTGGGCAATTCTTCACCAGCCGTAATATGACTTATCTGCCTTCTCAGAGTTCGACGATAACGTTAAGCGTACAGCAAGAACCTACGTCCAAGGTTTGGACTGTTGACGATGATGCTCCTGCGGACTTTTCTTCAATCCGAGCGGCGGTGAGTGCTGCTAATCCAGGAGACTACGTGTTTGTGCGTAGCGGAATTTACAGAGAACCTCAAGTGACCATAAAAAAGCCTTTAACGCTTGAAGGGGAATTTAAGACCACTACCATCCTTGATGGAGATGCTGGTAGCGTACGCATTTACGTTCATAATACAAATAACGTCGTTGTTCGTGGATTCACAATTCGCAATGGCTACGGCATCTATTCAGCTTTTTCAAAAGACGTTGCCATCACTGAAAACATAGTAAGTGGTTGCCCGCAGGGAATAATCCTCATCGGAGTAACCAACAACACCATCAGCAAAAACGTCATAACCAATAGCAGCTTAGCCCTCTTGCTATCTGAAGGTTCACGCGGCAACACGGTATCCGAAAACCTCGTAACGAGAAACAGCGGAGAAGCCATCTGTCTCGACCATTCCCACAGCAATACCGTCTTCGGAAACATTATAACAAATAATGGTTTGGGCACCGCGCGAGGCTTTCATGTGTTTGGCATTCGTTTATCCTATTCTAACAGCAACGTCATTTTCCACAATGATGTACTCGATAACTTTGAGATGGCAGACGGCTGGATGTCTATGGATAATGTTTGGGACAACGGCGAAGAGGGCAACTACTGGAGCGACTACAATGGCACAGACGCGAATGGCGACGGCATAGGCGACACGCCATACGTGATCGACACAAACAACACCGATAGATATCCACTCATGAAGCCGTTTAGCAATTTCCTACATTCTTCCACTCCGTCGCCGAGCCCCTCTCCAGCCCCCACTCCTACTCCTGCGCCAACTCCAGCTTTTACGTCGATTCTCCAACAAAAAGGGTTAACAATACTGAAAGAAGTGGTTGGCATTGACGTGTCAAGGTACACGGTTACTGCAGAAGAAAATCAGTATACGGCCCCAGATGGCATTGCGACGGGTACTGTTTTCTACACGCTCATGTCGGACAGCAGCAGGGTAACGGCGCTTCTAGAGTTCACCTCTGGGAATTTAATGATGATACATATGCTCGACATTAATGGACCGCTGTACCTGACTACGCCACAAACTAACGTTAACGCTGCTGAACTGGCTAACGCTTTCCTCAGCAAATACCAAACATACACCGGCGACTCAGTTTACGGGCAACTGATGCATATGCTTGATGGCGTGGACCTCAGCCAAAACATCAGCAAGATATCAGGAAATGCCGTGCTAGAAGTTACCAGTGGCGACAGTGAGCGTCCCTCATTCAAATGGTATTACACATCCAATGGCGCTAGCGCTCCCTACTCCAAGTTCATAGCCTTAGGCTTTAGAAACGGATTCTTGGAGGCTTTTGTGGACAAGTGGCAGCTCTACAAGATCGGCAGCACGGAAGTGAACATCTCCGAAAAAGAGGCCATAGCCATCGCGCTGGAAGCGGCTAAGGCTCATGCTTGGAGCCTAAAGCTGGATAACGACACCTTCAGCCCGGAGAATTTTGGCGAGAAAAACGTGCGCTGGACAGCCTTACTTTTCGACGGCGCATTGGACACGGATAAGACTCACAGCGGAGGGTCCTCGACGCTTTATCCTGTTTGGCGCGTCGGCATTGCCTTAAACAAGTGGTACGGCAACATGTACGGCATAGAAGTTGACATCTGGGCAGACAACGGCGAAGTCAGGTCTATCCAAGAAGCGTGGTCCATGATGCCTCCGCCAGAAGAAAGCGCTACTGCAAATACTTCTTCAGCCTCACCAAACCCAACACCCACTCCCACACCATTCCCCACAACATCTCCATCTCCAACACCAATAGCTGCCGCCCCAGAGTTTCCATCTCTACTGATTCTTCCAATAGTATTTGCAGCGATGTTAGTGGGAGGGCTATTTTGGAGACAGAAAAGCATGAAGGGAGGTGAAGCCTAATGGCGGCAAGAAAAGCACCTTTGTACATGGTAACGTGGCGATGCACAAGAAGATGCGTAGGCAGCTGCCTATACTGCAGTTACACGCCTGAACACGCAATAGACGCTGAGGTGAACACAAAAACAGCCTACAAAATCGTTGACGAAATTTACTATTTCGGATGCCCATACTTCGGCATAAGCGGCGGTGAACCACTAATCCGACAAGACATATTCGACATCATAGAATACGCCAAAAAACTTGGTTTCGGAGTAAGCTTGATAACCAGCGGATTTGTTTTCGACGAAAAAAGGCT
>CAZXCX010000078.1:0-5080 GCA_964639375.1 uncultured Candidatus Bathyarchaeia archaeon | reverse complement strand
TTAAAGTAGTTCCAAGCTCTGATGATGACCTTTGGCACCTGTACAACGTCATCTATAAGGGCGACGAGGTTTACGCTTACTCATCAAGAGCCATAAAGTCTGAGCAAGAATATTCCAGACCTAAACGTGGCGAACGCGTCTCAGCCTTCATGGGCGTTACCGTAGAATCCGTCGCTTGGGACAAGTTTCTGGGCAAGCTGCGAGTTCACGGATTAATCTGCCACGCGCCCGACACCATCCCAACAGGCGCCCACCACACGCTCAACATAGCCCTAAACCAGCCTGTAACAATCGTAAAGAAGGACTGGTCTAAACACCTCCTTGACAGGCTAAAGCGGGCAAGTAAGACCGAAAAAACCATGATAATCCTCTCCATCGACGATGAAGGCTTCGCCATAGCTGAGACCAAACAGTACGGCGTAGACATCAAAGTGGAAGAACGTATGAAACTGCCTGGAAAGCTCGAAGCCGACAAACGATCGGCTGCCACAAAAGAGTACTTCCGTCGAGCGCTAAACAGCCTAACCCAACTATGGACACCAAAACATAGTCCGATAGTGATTTTGGGCGTGGGCTTCGTAAAAAACGACTTTGCAAAATTCCTAGCAGACGAAGCCTCCGATGTGTCCAAATCAGTGGTGGACCTGAAAAGCGTCAACAACGGCGGCACGGCAGGAATTTACGAGGCACTGCGCTCCGGCGTGCTCTTGAAAGCTGCGAAACAACTGCGAATTGTTGACGAAACAGAAACCATGGAAGAAATCATGAAGCGCCTAGGAAAAGGCGAAGCCACAATCACCTACGGCCTTGAGCAAGTAGAAAACGCGGTGAAGATGAGCGCGGTTGAAAAGCTGGTTTTGGCGGACACTATGTTGCGTGACTCTGAGGAGGAACAGCGTCTGCACTTGGAGGAACTTATGCGGAAAGTGGAAAAGCGAAACGGAAGCATAACAGTAGTCAGCACGGAACATGAAGCCGGTGCCAAACTCCTCGCTTTGGGCGGAATTGCAGCGCTCCTTAGATTCCCTGTTTACCGCGACGTTTCAACATGAAAAATGAATAAACTCGCAGAGACGCCGTTTATAAAGAGATTATGTTATATACTCCATGCTCATTTAAATAGACCAAGACACGGGAATTTAAATGAGCAAAAGAAAACCGACAATCTCCATTCAAAACATAGTCGCGTCAGTATCCCTAAACCAGAAGATAGACCTGCAGAAAATAGTGGCAAAGTTCCCCCACACTGAGTACAATCCAAGCGTGTTTCCAGGCTTGGTTTTCCGCCTTAAAAAACCCAAAACTGCTACTTTGATTTTTGGAACGGGCAAGATGGTTTGCACTGGCGCGAAGTCAGAGAAGGAATCGCGAAGAGCAGTAGAAAAAGTAGTCAAAAAACTCAGAAACGAAGGAATCCAAATAAACGATAAACCCGTGGTCCACATCCAAAACATTGTTGCCTCTGCCGCGTTGGGCGGAGAAATCGACTTAGAGAGCCTTGTGTACAAACTTGACAGAATCATGTATGAACCCGAGCAGTTTCCAGGAGCCGTCTACAGAATGGGCGACCCCCAAGTGGTTTTCCTTATCTTCTCAGCGGGAAAACTAGTTTGCGTAGGCGCGAAGAAGGAAGAGCAAGTCTACGAGGCAGTTGACAAAATACAAAAACTACTTGAAGAAAAAGAACTAATCTACTATCCCGAATAAGCCTCATTTCATTCTTCTACGAACTGCAGGATTTAAGTCAGCGAGTTTTTTCAGCGCCATCTCAAAGGTCTCGTCAGGAGCTAACTCCTTTTTTATGAAGACTCCTGTTCTGCCAACCTCGTCCCTTTTTAGTAGAGCACGGGCGCGGTCTCGAACCGTTTCCGCTGATACCCCAAGAATTTTTGCCGTAAGTTCCTCACGGCCGACGATGTTGCTTTCCATATGACCCTTCTCTGTTGGCTCAATCAGCATCAACCGCTTGTCCACTCCTGCCACGCGGGTGCCCGCTTTTAGCTGGTTGAGGTTTATTTCGCCGCCAAACGTGTAGAATTCGCGTTCTACCCTGCGCATGCGCATTAATGGAAAAGAAACGCTTGTCTTCGCATCTATCTCGATGTATGCTTTCATGGCGTAAGTCGGGGTGGCCTGCACCAACAAACGTGCGTTGATTGGTGTTCTTGCTTTTTCCAGGGCAGTTTCCACGAGGAAAGAAGATTGCGGGTTAGCTATGAAAACGTCGATGTCACTGTTCTTGTTTACGTCGCCTCTGGCGATGCTGCCATGCACCAGTGTTTGCAGGCGAAAGGCTTCTAGCGCAGTCATTATTTGTGTGGCTTTTTCTCGGTATTCCCCAAGCAACGCCCAGTGCCTACTGCTGTAGGCTACTTCTTTGTAGTCAGCGTACTTCTTTGGCTTCGTGGCCATTAGAATCGTCTCTTTCTGGGAAACTATGGTGGTATGCTTTATTTAGTAATTTGTCAATCAAACATTAATGGCGTGAAAGTCTAATGAGCGCGAATGTTGCCGCGACGGTATGCACTGTGTGCAAGCGCAGGGAATCTTTCTTTTTTAGGCAATACTCGGGAGAAAGGCTCTGCAGAAAATGCTTCGCCGAGTCTATCGAAGCGAAGGTGCGGGCAAGCATCGCCAAGTACAGCATGTTCAATTTTGACGACAGGATAGCAGTGGCTGTTTCCGGCGGGAAGGACAGCATAAGCCTCTTGCATATATTAGCCAAAATGGAGCGGCTTCACCCTAAAGCATCGCTTGTGGCGGTGACCGTGGACGAGGGAATTAAAGGTTACAGGGACGAAGCCTTGGCGATCGCAGCGGCAAACTGCAAAAAGCTAAGAATAGATCATCACGTGGTGTCGTTTAAGGAGCTTTATGGTTTCACGCTTGACGAAATAGTCGCAAAGGCACAGCGGAAAGGCGGGAGGGAGCTAACGTCCTGTGCTTACTGCGGTGTCTTACGGCGGAGAGCGCTTAATGTGGCTGCTCGTGATGTTGGCGCAGATAAAATTGCGACGGCGCACACTTTGGATGATGAGGTTCAAACGATTCTTTTGAACATTTTTCGCGGGGATGTTTTGCGATTGGCTAAGGAAAAGCCCGTGACGGATGAGGTGCATCCGCGGTTTGTGCAGAAGGTTAAGCCGTTCTGTGAAATTCCAGAGAAGGAAAGCGCCCTGTACGCTTATGTTAAGAAGATCAAGTTTCAAGATGCGCCGTGCCCTTATGCTTCAGAAGCCTTGAGGAACGACATTCGCGCTATGCTTAACCGCATGGAAGAAAAGCATGCTGGAACAAAATTCACGGTTTTCAAGTCTATAGAGCGCATAAGACCCGCCTTGGATGAAATCGCCAAAAAAGCCGACTTCAAGGAGTGCATTGAGTGCGGCGAGCCAGCGTCTTCGGATTTGTGCAAGGCCTGCGAGATGCTGAGACAAATCAGTTGAAGTTATTCGCGGCTGAAGCCCTTCCTACTTTTTATATCCCGCAGCATTTCAGAGGCTTCGAAAGCGCTTTTGGCTGCGGCAACCTTTTTAGCTCTTCTCACGTCTACGCGTGTACCGCAGTAAGGGCAGGTTTTCGTTTTCTGGCCATCTGCAGCCAAGAATAAGCCGCCGCATCGGTTGCATACAATGATTAAGGTTGGTCGCATACGCGTGTGCCTCCGAAAGACTTTTCCACAAACAGTTAGATAACACTTAGGGAAGAGTGAGCGTGTGATGAGTGGCGAGGGGCAAGTAAGACCAAAGCTGCGTTTAATGAATCTCGCGGTGCAGTATTTCAAGAAGGAAGGCTACAAAATTAACCATGAGAACCCTGTTATTGAGGGTTATAGTGGCATTTCTAGGAAGTTTGATCTGATCGTGCAGAAGGGCCGGTCGGAGCAGGGGGTTTGGATACGCGATTGGAACAGGACGATAGGCGTGAATGTTATTATTGGTTTGGATACGGCTTCGGAGGACGTTGGCTTGTCAAACCCCATAATAATAGGTGACAAGTTTAGCGATCACGCGAAGTCTTATTCGAACAGGCGTAAGGTCATGCTTTTGACGAAGCAGAAGATGATTATGAGCCTTAGGTGAAGGTTAGATTTTCAAGTATTCGTCGGTAATGCTTTGCTTTTCCAGCATACCCAGCCAGTCTACGCAGCCCACAAGGCACTTTTTGCGGTCGTCTAGGATGGCAATGATTTCGCGTGTGACGTTTTCCACTGTTTTGCCCGTTACGTCCAGTTCGCATACTTTTTCTTTCTTATGCTCGCGTAAAGCTTCGACGAGGCAAACATCCAGAATTTCAGAGGCAAGGTTCTCCCAAAGTTTAGCGCCTGAAAAGCCGCTTTTCTCCATGATCTTGCGTAGCTCTATTGGGTTTCGGCGGAGAACGAAGATGCGTGTGGCGTAGCGTTTTGGAACGACTGCATAGGCGTAGTGTCCGTCAATGATGACATCGCGTTTTTCGGTTGTGACTATTGTTTCTCCGATTTTCGCGCGCATTTTTTCCTCGTCAATTATGGCGGTTTTTCTCTTTTTGTCTTGCCCAACAGTGAGGCTGTGTTTCTCGGCGAATTCGGTTAGGTTAATGTAGAGGGCGTCTAGTTCTGTGGTGAGCTGTTGTGCTACTGTGGTTTTTCCTACGCATGGCGTGCCGGTTATGAGGATGACGCGTTTGTTCATATCTGCCTAGAAAGGTTGGGAAATTCTTATTGCTTGCGGCTGCGCATTGGCTAGTGGGGCTGGCGAGTTGGTGTGTGGCTTTCGAGCCCTGCTTAGCTGTGGGGCTTGAGGAAACTCCGCCCACGTGTAGAATTGCAGCCTCTTCGTTGGGGCAAGGCGAGAGCCTTGGCTACGGAGCAGAAACGAAACGTCCACCCTGCGCGTGGCGATGATGCGCTTGTAAGGCGTTGAGTTTGCTGGGTGTGAAGCGGTGAAACGGCCGTCCTGCAAGTGGAAAGGGCAAACAGACGCTGATGAGGAATCTACCTGAAAGGCGCGGGTAGCCCGATTAGCCGAATGCCACATAAAACAAAAGGCGGGTTACAACCAACACACCAGCCCTAATCAGAACCCGCCATCTCTCAATG
>CAZXCX010000077.1:0-5115 GCA_964639375.1 uncultured Candidatus Bathyarchaeia archaeon | reverse complement strand
GCTAGGCGGTGGGTAATAAGGTCAAGACTTGACCCTGCAACGACAAAGGTTAAAACCTTAATGCGACCTGCACCCAAGGCTTCACTCGAGTTTTCTCTGAGTAAAGCGGCCAAGTTAATGATAGAAAGCGGTGTTAGACAGCTTCCGGTTTTTGAAAGAAAGAAACTCTTGGGGTTTGTAACTGACGAAAATATTATTCATGGCGCTGTAACTCAAGAATGGGGCAAAACTGCAATAGAGAAGATAATGACGAAGGCGCCTCATACGATTGAGGCAAATCGGTCTGTAGGAGCCGTGCTTAGCCTGTTCAGGGAACAGGGCATCTCTCATATTCCAGTGATGGATGATGGAAAACTCGCGGGTATAATAAGCATTCAAGACATTTTAGAACACATTTTTCAACCGCCACGCCGCCAGACCACGGGTGAAATCGTCGGAGAGAAAGTTCCATTGATAAGTGTCCCTGCGAAGGGCATAATGAGGAGGCCAGTAATCACGGTTTCGTCCGAAACCAGTTTAAGAGAAGCAGAGAAGAAAATGCACGACTTTAACATTTCGTGCTTAGTAGTGACGGCAAAAGAAAAGTTAGTAGGTATTGCTACAAAATTGGATTTCCTTGAACCGCTATCCCAGATAGAAACGCCGAAAAGAAAACTCGCAATCCAGTTCGGAGTTAAAGGCATAGCGATAAACCCAGACCAACAGGGCTTTATGATGGACGAATTCGACTCTTTTGCTCGCAAGTATCAAGACGCGTTTGAATCTGGTACACTCTTTGTATACATTAAAACTCACGGCGCAAGCCACAAAGGAGTACCGTTAATTCACTGTCGTCTACAGTTGAAAACAGTTAAGGGTTCTTTCTTCAGTTCAGGCGAAGGGTGGGGAGTGGAATCAACCTTTCGAGTGGCGTTAGACAGACTTGACAGGAGACTTCTGAGAAGTAAAGAGCTATCATACAATCCAACGTACGCTAGAGCCTATTTACGGAAAATGGGAATTCCACAGGAAGAGCTCTAAGTTCCAGCTTTTCATGTCATCAATTCTAACTGAGAGAAAATTATTTGTGCCTTTGTAAGAACACGTGGCTTTTGGTATTTTGAGGTTTCGCTGTCTGCTACCGTTACAGTGGGATTCTGTTGCCGTCAAAGCCTAGTTTAGATATCCCAAGCTCGTCTTTAACTTCGCTCAGCTGCGCGGCAGTGAAAACTGGGCCGTCTCTGCAGACGCGGTACTTGCCTATTACGCAGCTTCCGCACAAGCCTATGCCGCAACGCATCAGTCGCTCTAAGCTTGCTTCCATGGCTATTCCGCGTTTTTCTGCGAGGTCAAAAACTTGGCGTATCATGGGTTCTGGTCCGCAAGCGTAAACCATGTCAAACTTTTCCTTGTTGAGGAGCTTTTCTATGGGTTCAGTTGCCAGGCATTTGAGGCCGTAGCTGCCGTCTTCCGTTGCTGCGATTGTATTCTGTTCAGTGCATAGTGCGTCAAGCTGAGTTAGGAATAGCAGTTCGCTTTTTGTTTTTGCGCCCATGACAAGGGCTAAGCGCTTAGCTTTTGCGGATAGTTTCTTTGCTAAAAACAGCAGTGGCGCGGTTCCTGTCCCACCGCCAACCATTAGGATTCTTCCGTGGTTTTCGGTGAAACTGTTTCCGAATGGTCCGCGCAAGCCTACTATTTCGCCACTCTTCAATTTGTGCAACGTTTTTGTTGCTTCGCCGACTGCTTTGACGGTGACGGAGACCTGCTTGTCTTCAGCGTTCATTATGCTCAGTGGAATCTCGTCCACTCGTGGTATCCAGAGCATTAGGAACTGGCCTGGCTTGGCTTTTGCGCAGAGCCTGTCTTTCAAGGTGAAGGTTTTGGTTGTTGGATTCTCTGTTTTCACGCTTAAGATGCGTGTGGTACGTAATGTGTTAGTTGCGGTGAGAGAGGCCGACAATGTCTTTCACGCTCCCAAGTTTTTTCCTTTTCAAGTAAGCGTTTATTCCGCGATTAATAACATTGAACACTGCGGGGTCTTGTAGGGCTATGGCGGTGCCTATTTGTATCGCGGAGGCGCCTGCTAGGAGAAACTCCACTGCGTCGCGCCAATCTGTTATGCCGCCGCAGCCTATTATGGGCGTTTTTACTTTTTCGTAAAGGTCATAGACGCATCTTAGAGCGATGGGCTTTAAGGCTGGACCTGAAAGGCCGCCTCGTTTGTTGCTTAGGATTGGCTGGGCGGTTTCAACGTCGATGGCCATGGCTCGGATAGTGTTTATGGCTGTTAAAGCGTCTGCGCCAGCTTCAACGGCGGCTTTTGCTAATTCAATAATGTCAGTTACGTTTGGAGAAAGCTTGACAATAACTGGCTTGTGTACTGCAGCCTTGACTTTTTTGACCACTTTTGCGAGGGTTTGGGGGTTTTGGCCGATTTCTGAACCTGTCTCTTTGACGTGGGGGCATGAAACGTTAAGTTCTACGGCGTCTGCGCCAGCCTCTGCGGCTTTCTGGGCGGTTAGCGCGTATTCTTCAGCTGAGAAGCCGTAGACGCTTACGATGAGGGGAACGGTTAAGACTGTTTTTGCGTGGCGGATTTCGTGAACATACTTGTCTATTCCTGGGTTGGGGAGTCCCATGGCGTTTATCAGCCCGCACTTCGCTTGGACCACGGTTGGGTTTGGGTATCCGATTCGCGGGGTTAGGCCGATGGATTTTGTGACTACGGCGCCTGCGCCACTTTCGGCGATGTTTTGCAGCGACAGAGTGGAGTAGCCTAAGATTCCGGAGGCTAAGGCTGTTGGGTTTCTGAGTTGCAAACCAGCGAGTCTGATGTTTAGTGGATTGCTGTTCAAACGCGTTTTCTCCTTTGCTTTTGACGGTGTAAGCTTATTCCTTTTTTATAGAGATAAAGCTTCGTTTAAAACTGTCGTCTACGGTTCTTTTTTGTGCTCTCGGAGACTATAGCCCCCTTATATAAAGGAACTATATATAGTCCGAGGAGACGCGTTTTTTGGTTGTAAAAGGCGCCAATGCGGGTAGACCCCCTCTATAGGTTTCTGCATTGATTGGCTATTAGGCTCCAAATATGCTGGTTTTCCTGTGCATTGGGCTGTTGCAGAATAGCCCGTGAATCGGTTTAGGCTGGCTTGCTGGTTTTCACCTCCCACCTGGCGATTTCGCCGAAAACACGGGAAGAAACACGGAGTATATGAAAGCTAACGAAATTTACAAGTAACTCTAATTAGAATAGGATTATTTGAGTACAATGGAATAAACTGTAGATTGATTTACCCATAAAGTTTCTTAAATTCACTAATGCCATAATAGTCTACATAGTCATAACAAAAAATAAAAAAGAAAAAAGAGAAGAAGGAAGTTTCGACACGAATTTGCCAGACTGCTTCTATGGCGGTACGTAAATTGTTTTTCCATGCATAAGAATGAAACAGTCAGTCATTGCCTGGTTAGCGTAACTCCATGCTTGGCAGGTGAATGTTCCTTCCGCATTGAAACCCATTTCCTCTATGTAACCCGTGTATCCTGAAGCCCCAGGATAACCTGTGAGTTCTATGATTTCTTCGTTATGGACAGAACCGCCAACCTTGTTCAATTCCACGGTGAAAGCGGGCACAACTACGGGAACAGCCCCTGTAGATGTCATCATCAAGATCGTTTGTGGAGCAGTCAATTCAACAGTGATGCTGTTTCCATGCCTTTCTACTATGAGGACATCATCAAAAACATATCGCATATTATTGGGAATTAGAGCACAGGGCATTCCACTCAGAACAATCTTAAGCCAATCAATTACATCTGGGTTGGGATTGGTTGTAAAGAAGGCAATGGGCAAGTACATGGGACCAGTAGACATTGGGAAAAGGAAATCGATTTCCATATTATCTCCAGACCCATGAGTGCCTATTTCAACGTCATTCGCCTTAATTCTCATTGAAGTTACCATCCCAAAATAGCCTGCTGGCGGAGCTATAACGCCTTTTCCACCGCTAACATATGTTATATTTTGCCCTTCTGGATAATTGAAATTCTTAGCAAAAGCTGGAGCAAAAGCGGCAAACGTCATCAATGAAGCTAACGCAAAAACAACAATTGTAATTCTCTTCATTTCACTCACCTCCCCTATCTCTCACTCTCCCTTAAAATCTAAAACAAACGATAATTTTGTCTTTATCTGCTTTTATGATTTGTGGAAGATACTTCTATTGATTCATTCACAGTTGCTTTTTCGTCTCAATATTTTTTGGCTATTTCTACGCTATGCAGATTTAAGACTTATTACGTTAGGTCTTTCATTAACTGTTTAACAGTTTAACATGCATGTTTAAATTTTTGTTTCACTGTAAATATTCAGGATGATTAAAATGAAAATTGAAGAAATAAATGCTCTAATCAATGAAGTTTTTAAGTGTCCTCTTAAAGAATCAACCACTATAGAAGATATTTTCATTGGTTTATCGAAGCCATATGACCCTGAAGGATGGAAACTCTGTATCAAGAAAAGTTTAGTTGATTACAAAGCTGCTTGTTGCTTGACTGATATTGTGAATGGCTGCAAACTAAAAATGGATGTTGACAAAACTAAAAAAGGCTATTACGTTATCTACTCAAAATAAATTTACTGTCGTCTCTCTAAAGGCTCTATAAGTGATATGCCCTCTGTAGATCTGGCATCCATTATGGTGGGGGTCTTTTTTGTGCGTATTGGTATCGGCGTGGTTTTCCTTCGCGGGTTAAAATTCCGTCTTTCACCAAGTCAATTAGGGCGTGGGCTACGGCGGTGCGGTCGTAGTGAAAGCCGCGGCGTGCCATTTCACTGTGGACTTCGCTTAAGCCTCTGTGCTGGGCGAACCAGTTTTCTTCCCAGAGTTTTTGGATTACGCCCTTGCAGGTTTCGGCTCTGGGCGGCGGTGCTGGTCTTTCAGTGGTAAAGTGAGTGTCTTTGAGTTTTTCGGTTACGGTGGAGAGTATTTTGTCCACAGCGGATTGCAGTTGGTCTTCTTGGCTTTCTATTTCGAATTCTATGTCGCCTATTTTCATTTTGACGCGTATGGGCGGTTTTTGCGGTTTTTCTGTCAAGTTGTCACCTATTGTTTATTGTATTGTGCAAGATGT
>CAZXCX010000076.1:0-5163 GCA_964639375.1 uncultured Candidatus Bathyarchaeia archaeon | reverse complement strand
CTCCTCCCAATAAACGTAAGCTTCAAACAAAGGCTTGACCCTGGCTTCCTAAAAAGTATAAACCAACCAGTTTTAGAATGAAATTTTAATACGTACATTTGATTGTATATGCTTTGAGGCTAATCCATTGAATTACGCCGTAATAGCGGATGCATACGAGAAAATCGAAGCCACCACAAAACGGCTAGAAATGACAGATTTGCTAGTTGACCTCTTAAAAAACACGCCTAAGGACATAATCGCCAAAGTTGTTTACTTGACTCAGGGCAAGA
Source organism: uncultured Candidatus Bathyarchaeia archaeon (assembly GCA_964639375.1). Classification (GTDB taxonomy): domain Archaea; phylum Thermoproteota; class Bathyarchaeia; order Bathyarchaeales; family Bathycorpusculaceae. The sequence continues at coordinate 4,891 of CAZXCX010000076.1, read as the reverse complement.
TATACCCCGACTTCGTGGGCTTGGAGATAGGCGTGGCGGAAAAACTCGCCATAAAAGCCCTAGCGCAGGCTTCAGGAAGAGAAGACATCGAGCTTCTTCAACTCCTCTCCACGATTGGTGACATCGGTGAGGTTGCCGAGGAAGTCATGAAAAAGAAGAAACAAGTGACGTTGGGGGTACAGAAAACCCTAAAGGTGTTGCAGGTGTACGGGACGCTTGACAAGATGGCTAAGAAAACGGGTTCTGGTGCTGTGGGTTCAAAAATGGCGCTTTTAGCTGGGCTACTGGCATATGCCTCGCCGAAAGAAGCGAAGTATATTATGCGCACGGTTACGGGCAACCTGCGGTTAGGCATAGCGGACATGACCGTTCTAGACGCTTTGGCGATAGCGTACGGCGGCGGCAAGGAAGCCCGCGAACTCATAGAACGCGCCTACAACATCTCCTCGGACCTTGGCAGAGTCGCAAACATAGTCGCCGAGAAAGGCTTAGAGGGAATAAAAAAGTTTCAGGTGGTAGTTTTCGAGCCGATAAGGCCCATGTTGGCGGAGAGGCTTTCGTCTCCCGAAGAGATTTTGGAGAAACTGGACGGAAAATGCGTAGCGGAGTACAAGTACGACGGCGAACGCGTGCAAGCACATAAGAAAGGCAACCAAGTTGTTCTCTACTCCAGACGTTTAGAGGACATTTCTAGCCAGTATCCAGACGCGATTGAACTCATCAAGGACCAGGTGAAAGCCAAAGAAGCCATTCTGGAAGCCGAATGCGTCGCCATAGACCTTGAAACAAGCGAGCTGCTTCCTTTTCAGGAACTGATGCACCGACGACGCAAATACGGCATTGAAGAAGCCATGGAGCAATATCCAGTGTCGCTTTTCATGTTCGACGCCCTATACGTCGACGGCGAAGACCTCACCCTTGATGCTTACCCCGTCAGGCGGAAGGCGCTGGAAAAAGCCATAAAAGAAAACGACCGAGTCAAAGCAGCCAAGCACATAATAGCAAACAACGCAAAAAAGCTTGAAGAGTTCTTTGAGGAAGCCATAGAAAACGGCTGCGAAGGCTTAATCTGCAAAGCCATCGGAAAAGACTCAGTTTACCAAGCTGGAGCCCGCGGCTGGCTCTGGATAAAATACAAACGAGACTACAAAAGCGAAATGACAGACACCGTAGACCTAGCTGTCGTAGGCGCTTTCCACGGCAGAGGAAAACGCGCAGGAACATACGGTGCCCTGCTCCTCGCAACCTATAACCCAGATACGGACACGTTTGAAACAGTTACCAAGTGCGGAACAGGCTTCACGGACAAGGACCTCGCAAACATTCCTGAGATGTTGCAGAGACACTTGATTCCGCGCAAAAATTCAAGGGTGCATTCTATGTTGGAGGCTGATGTTTGGTTCGAGCCCGCAGTGGTTCTGGAAATTCTGGGCGCCGAAATAACGTTAAGCCCCATACATACATGTGCTATGGACTCCATACGCAAGGGCAGCGGCTTGGCGATTCGGTTTCCACGTTTCACGGGCAAATACAGACTGGACAAAGCCGCTGAAGACGCAACCATGTCCGCTGAAGTGGTGGAGATGTACCGTGGTCAACTTAAGAAAATCAGCGAGGCGTAGCAGGTTTTTGCCATGGAACGGCGAAAAAGCTAAGACTGATAAACACCAACCTCTAAAATAATGCGCGTGAAGCGAATGTCGCAAGATTCCGAAAAAATGAGAACCCTTGTCACATTTAAGAAAAAACTTGAAAAACGAATTAAAGAATTAAACTCTGAACTTAAGGAACTCCAAGCCACGCTGGAAACGGTGGACTCGATTCTGCTTGAAAAAGGATTTAAACGCGGGGACATAAAAGAAGTGCCCTCAACACCTAAAGAAGTGGCGCCGCCCACAGAACACATTGCACCTAAAGAAGAGAAAACCGTCATACGGCATGCTCCAGAACCCGAAAACGTCATACCCCTAAAAACGATGAACGACGAGACTCTAGCAATAATTTACGTTGACAAACAAGCACTGCACGTTCTGCCAGACGAAAGCAAGAAATTCAGCGTTAACACGCCGCCTTTCAGCCATTTTCTGGTTGAAAGAGTGCTGGTGAAGATGCAGGAAAAAGACAATGAACTTGTGAGAATGGGGCAACTGACGCCTGACAAAATGTTTGCTTACAATATCGTCCGCGAAGGTGACTTACTCCGCGAGATAGTGATTAGAAACGTGGATGAGGAGCGCCTGAGAGAGCTTAAGTCCAGCATCAGGTGGACGCTGGAAAAAATGTACGATAAAACGAGAAGCTGACGCCTATCATTCACAGATGTTTCTGCAGTATGCCTTCTATTCTATTTTTGGCGCAGAGACCGACTAGCCTGTCAACCTCACAGCCATTCTTGAACACGATTAGTGTCGGTATGCTAAAAACTTGAAAGCATTCGGCAGTTTTAGGGTTTTCGTCAACATCAAGTTTGCCAACAAGCACTTTCCCAGAGTATTCCTTGGCTAATTCTTCAATTGTGGGCGCTAAAGCTATGCATGGACCACACCATGCAGCCCAGAAGTCTATCAGAGCCACTTTGTTGTTTTTGAGTGTTTCATCGAAGTCCGCGTCAGTTACATGAAATGGTTTATTACCCATTCCGCTCATACTCCTTAATAATACGTTAGTTCTTGAACGTACTGTGATATAAACAGTTCGTGCAGACTGCGCCGCATGTTTTCACTTGTAAGCCTGTAAGGATTCCTGTAACGCCTTAAATGCCTTGTAAGCGTCTTTCGGGTCGGATATTTCAGCCGCTGCCTTTTCGAATGGGCATACTCGGCTTTTGTTGAAGTTAAGAATGTTATCCACCAATTCCTTCCATTCATGGCGGATTCCGTTTTCTTCGAACACTGCTTTGGCTTTTTCGCTGAGGACCCCCGCATAAACATCGTTTATCTTGGCGTAAACGCACAGGAGGGCGATGGCTTTTCCAGCTATCCTGTCGGCGACCGCGGCGCCTTCAAGGATGGTGCCGAGTTTTTCGATGGCGCCTAGAAAACCCGAGATTCTGTGAGAGTGCGTTTCAAACAGCACCTCGCCGTTTTTCACTATTGCGAGGGTTAATTTTTTTCGGTGAAGCTGGGTTTTGGCTATTTCTAAATCGTTCATAGCTGGTGCATACACTTAACGTTAGACTGGTAAAAATACTCTGCTGTCTTTTCTGTGAATGCGAACCTTGAAAATTGATTCAAGCAGGATTTGAATACATTACTGAGATGAAAGCTGCTGCTATGAGTGATTTCTTGTTCACAGGCAGCCCCAACTAATAATGTTAAACTTCTAATTTTTTGTGGAAAAATCTAATTAGATTCAAAACGTCAAAAGCTTAACCTTCTGCGACTTGTCGCTTTGCCAAGAAGCTATTTTTGGCGCAGAATTTTTAGGCATTAAACGCCATAATGCTAACCATGAGCAAACAACTGTTGCACGACAAGCTAGCAAAATACTACGACAGGGTTTATTCATTCAGGGATTATTTAGACGAGGCCGTTCGTACACAGAACCTAATAATAAAATACTTAGAAACAGGGGGAAACACCCTTCTTGATGTCGCATGCGGCACTGGGCTTCACCTTAAACATCTGAAAGACGATTTTTCATGCACTGGCGTTGACGTCAGCAAGGCTATGCTCAAAATTGCAAGAAAAAATGCAAAAGGGGTTACCTTTAAAGAGGCAGACATGAAAACTTTGAAGCTCGGGAAACAATTTGACGTCATCACATGCCTGCTCAGTTCGATCGGCTACGCAAAGACCTATTCAAACCTAGAGAGAACCATTCGGAACTTTTCCAAGCATCTCAAGAAAGGCGGCTTAGCACTCATCGAGCCGTCACACGCAAACTCGGTCTATGTAAGAGGTGAACCACGCATCACAATTTATGACGGAAAAGACGCAAAAATCGCGAGAATCAACGTTACGAATATCAGGCAAGCCACAGCGGTTCTGAACATGCATATTATAATCGCTGAAAGAGGAAAAGACGCCAAGTACTTCATAGATAAACATGAACTAGGTCTTTTCGGAATCAACAAGACACTTAGTATAATGAAGGATGCAGGTTTAAAATCAAAATATCTCAAGAATGGCCTAATGCCTGGAAGAGAACTATTTGTAGGAATTAATAAATAATAACCAGCCCGATAACCACGAAAAGTGCGCTAGCCAATAAAAAGGTGGAAAACGGAGGTTTGTCTTTAATACGTCTGTTTACTTGCGCTAAGTCTCCATGCTGGTCTTTTCTCTCATGGAAACTGCGTTAGCCACTTCGGGAAGTTGCTCCCTAAGTTTCTGCTCTGCAGCTGATTCTGCTTCCTCCAAGATTTTTGCTGCTTCTGCGTTTGCCGTTTCAACATTCATCGGCAATCCACTGGATTGATTGGTTGAGGAAACTATTTCGGTCAGCAAACTCCCGATATTTTCCAGTTCACGACCTGCCTCTGGAAAAACACCTGCCATTCCAGAGCGAATGTTGTTAAGTACGCCAGCTGCTGGGGCTAATACCGTAACTACGTCGCCCAATTCTGAAACCGTGTTAAGCCGTAAAGAAACGCTTTCTAAGGCAAGCGTTGCATGCATTAACATTTTCTCAACTTTCCGTATTTCTGCGAGCTCGCCTGCGAGGACGTTTGCGCGCAACGTGTCCCTTTCCGAGAGGGCTTTTACAATGCGTTTGAAGAGTGCCGCATCTCGTTTCTCAAAGCGTTTTGATGCATTATCTAACTTGTGCTTTTGCGCTTCTATCCGTTGGATAACTGAACTGATTTGCTGTTTTACACCACGAGATGGTTTGCCGATTCCCTTAATTGTTGAAATAAGAGACGGCTGTTTTTCTTTTTCCTTCCATCTAT
>CAZXCX010000075.1:0-5182 GCA_964639375.1 uncultured Candidatus Bathyarchaeia archaeon | reverse complement strand
AGGCTACTAAACAGAAAAAGGCTGTTCCAACATGGGTAATTGTGCGGACTGATGGAAAGGTTAGGACGAACCCTAAGCGAACAAGAAATTGGAGAAAACGGAAAATAAAGGCGTAGGAGAATTAGGAACCTATGGAAAAAGAAGCCAAAGAAGAAGAACAAGTTTCTGAAGAAACACAGGCTGAAGAAGAAGTAGCAGACGCAGGCGTTAGCGAAGAAAAAGCTGCTCAAGAAATTTTGGAAGAAGAAACTGCGGAGGAAACGGTTGAAGCGGGAGAGGAAGCTGCGCCAGCGGAAGCAGAGGAAGAAGCTAAACCTTCTAGAAGGAAAAAGAAGGAAGAGGAAGAAGAGTTTGTTGAAGAAAGAATCTATACGATTCCGTTGGGAAAGGCGTTGGTTAGGCCGCCGAAGAAAAGAGCTCCTCGAGCCATGCAGATGATTAGAGCCTTCATAACTAAGCACATGAAGTTGGAAATGCGTGTTGAAGCGGAAGAGGAAAAAGGAGAATTACCCAAGCTTGTTATAAGCAATGATGTCAACGAGAAAGTTTGGGGTAGAGGCATAGAGAAGCCTCCGCGAAAGATTCGGGTGCGCGCCGCTAAAGACAAAGAGGGTAATGTTACGCTTTATTTGGCTGAAGGAGAATAATCCTTGGCCGTTTACTTATCGAGCATTGTTGGAAGTGCAAGCATAGGCGTTTACTCGCTTGCCAATGATAAGATTGTTATAATTCCGAAAATGGTTCCGCTGAAAAAAGCCGAGAGAACGGCTGAATGGTTGAAAGTGAAGCTTGTTTATACGTCCATCAGCGGCTCCGTGTTGACTGGCGCGTTTGTATGTGCAAACTCCAATGGGATTCTGCTTCCCAATTCGATTAGAGAAGAAGAATTATCCGCGATTAAATCGGTGTTTGATGGTAACATTGCGGTGATGGAGACGAAAAAGACGGCTTACGGCAATCTGGTGTTAGCCAACGATCATGGAGCGGTTGTTGACCCGCGCTTCAAAGAATCACAAATAAAGCAAATTGCCGAAACCTTAGGCGTTGAGGCGGTTACAGGCGAGATTGCTGGCTTGCCTTATGTTGGGTCTTTGGCTGTGGCTACGAACAAAGGCGTTTTGGCTCATCCGTTGTTGAAGGACGAGGAAAGAAAAATTCTGGAAAGCGTTTTCAAGGTTCCCGTTGACGTTGGCACGGTTAACTGTGGAATACCTTATGTGGGCACTGGCTTAATAGGCAACAGGCATGCTGCTGTAGCTGGTTCTTTGACCACGGGACCCGAGATGTTTATAATTGGGAATGCACTGGATGTTGTGCAGGAAGATGAGTAAAATGAAGGTTTTCAGAGTAACCGGCGAAATCAGCAAGCCAAACTTCAAGACGTCATTCGTAAAAGAAGTGGTGGTTGCTAAAGCTGAGCATGCGGTTGAGAAAGTTTATGCGGAAATCGGCAGCAAGCACCGCGTTAAAAGGTTTCATATTAAAATATTGAATGTTGAAGAGGTTTCGCCTGAAGAGATTGAAAATCCGATTTTGAAGAAAATGGTCGCTGGGGAGTAAGATGTGGCGAAAATAAGCAAAGAGGAAGAAGAGCTCCGCAAACTCAGCGTTGAAATGCGCTTTCTAGAGCAGACCGCCGAAACCCTGCAACAGCGGATTAGCATGATGAACGCGGTTATGACAGACTTGACTTACGCTAATATGACTTTGGAGGGTATAGAACAGGAAAAAGAGAACGCGGAACTCCTTGTCCCAATAGGCGGCAGTTCCTACATCAAAGTGAAGCTGGCGAACCCTGACAAGGTGGTTGTCGGAATGGGCGCAGGCGTGTCCGTTGAGAAAACGTTGCCAGAAGCAAAGGAAATAGTCAAAGAACGGTTAGGCGAATTAGAAAAAACTATGCGCTCAGCGCAACAGCAGTTTACGCAAGTTGCCCAGAGAATTAACGCGGGCAGAAACAGACTTGAAAGTTTACTTGCCACTGTGAGAGAAGGGAAAACTTGAAGCGATGTTTGAGAAGCTCAAGTCAGGCTTTAAAGGGCTCGTAACCAAAGTCACCACAGCCGAGCTTACGGCTGAAAACCTAAGTCCTATTCTTTCAGATTTTAAGATGAACCTTGCTGAGAATGATGTTGCGTTTCCTGTGGCAGAGCGAATATGCGATGAGCTTGAAAAACGCTTAGTGGGCGTGCAGGTCAAGCGTTTAGAAGACCGCAAGAAAATTGTCGAGGAAAACCTGCGGCAAGTGCTTTTAGAAGTTATGCTTACAAACAACAAAATCGATTTGCTGAAAAAAGTGGAGGAGAAGCGCAAGAAAAACGAGCCGTTTGTTCTGCTTTTTGTGGGCATTAACGGCACGGGGAAAACGACGACTATAGCGAAGGTTGCGCAGTTCCTTTGGGATAAGGGCTATTCGGTGGTGCTTGCTTGCAGCGACACCTACCGCGCTGGGTCGATTGAGCAGTTGGAAGAGCACGCTCGGCGTTTGGGCATGCGCATGATCAAGCACAAGTATGGTGCGGACCCTGCAGCTGTGGCGTATGACGCGATTAGCCACGCTAAGGCGCAGGGGATAAACGTTGTTTTGATTGACACGGCGGGCAGGATGCAGACGAACCAGAACTTGATGAACGAGCTTGCGAAGGTGAAGCGTGTTGTCTCGCCTGACTTGACGGTTTTGACTTTGGATTCGCTTATCGGTAATGACGCGGTTATGCAGGCTGAAGAATTTCACAAGTGCATAGGCGTAGACGCGACGATACTGACGAAGGTGGACGCGGACGTTAAAGGCGGCTCCGCTTTAAGCGTGACGTACGTGACGCAGAAGCCCATCCTGTTTATTGGAGTGGGGCAGACGTACAAGGACTTAGAATTGTTTAACCCAGAAAAATTCGTCAACATGATCCTAAGGTAAACGGTTTAGACTGGAACCTGCGAAATTTTAGCTTTTTCTGCATTTTCCTTCATTTACGCCTAAGTCTTGTGAGGAGTATTGATGCAGCTAAAACCATTGCAATAATGATTACACTTATTTCGGCTATTACAACAATGTTTTGGTTTTCACTCTGTTTCACCGCGATACCTACTAGTGCCCAGATAATCACCAACCCATACGCTACATCTTTCCTAGTGACTATAACGAGTAGCGTGATCAGCAAGGCGATGATTATAATCAGAGTAGCCCATGTTGCTTGGCTTATTCCAAAGCCATCCCAATTCTCTGAAACCAAAAAAGCAGCCACATTGGCAATAGAGGCTATAGTTATCCAACCTAAGTAAACGCTGAAGGGCAAGTGGACAGCGAGTTTTTCGCGCAAAGAAACTGCTGACTTGCCGATGTTGAGGCGCAGGTAGATCGCAATCAAGGTTGCGAGAAGGAGGAACATTAGAACAACAGACAAACTGAGATACTCATACTGCCAAAGGAAAAGCCAAGCAATGTTCAATAGGCTGCTTAGGACGAACAGCCAACCAATTCTATTTTGATAGTCTTTTCCTTTCTCACTGGGTAATGCTTGAAACACTACGAAGATCCCAAGTAAGATGTAGATAACGCCCCAAATCGAAAAAACGTAACCTGCAGGAGTTATGAGCGTCGGGTTCACATCAGAAATTTCAGCTGTAAACTTGCCACCGAGAATTGTAGTACTGCCTGCCAAGCCGTTGACAAGAACAGTTAAAACAAAAGCGATTATGTTCATCCCTTTTAAAAGGGTAGAATTGGGTGAAGACATTTCCTTCTCCAGAAATTCTTTTGTTTCTATCAATTATATAAAAACATCGAAAGCTTGAAATTCCGCAAAGTGAACCAGAGTTTCAGTCTTTAAATAAGGGGGTATAGTCTTTTCCGAGCGCTTAAGTGCTCAATAGTTTTAGCAGTATGGCTTTGGCTGAGTAAAGCCTGTTTTCGCTTTGCTCGTAGATTACGGAACGCGAGTCCTCAATTACGTCTGCGCTTATTTCGTATCCCCTGTGGATGGGCATGTCATGCATAATGTAGGCGTTGCTGCCTTTCAGCAATGCACTGTTGATTTGGTAGGGCATCATGAGTTTGAGGCGTTTTTCTTTCTCCTTTGCGAATTTCGGGTCGGTGAAGAATTCCATGTCAATCCACGTGTCCGTGTAAACGAAATCCGCATCCGCAACTGCCTCTTTCGCGTCTAAGGTGGTTTGCCACAACCCCGTTTTTTTCGCCGCTTGCATCAGCTTCTCATCCCGTGCGTGCTCGTTGATTATCGGCGTCACCGTAGTCAGCTTAACCCCCGTTTTGGTGCAGCCTTCAATCAGCGAGTTGCAGACGTTGTTGTGGATGCCTATGAACGTGAGTTTTGCGCCTTTCAACGTGCCCTTCCGCTCTTTAATCGTTATCAGGTCGGCTATGGCTTGGCTGGGATGGTACTTCTCGTCGCACCCGTTTATCACTGGCACACGCGACGCCTTCGCCATCCGCTGCAAATCCGCGTTCCGCAGCAACCGCGCCATTACGGCGTCAACGTTGCGCGACAAATATTGCGTCTCATCGTAAATGTCCGCTAAAATGAAGTTCGTGGTTCTCCAGTCTATGTATAACGCGTGGCCGCCAAGCTGCGTCATAGCCACTTCAAACGCAACCCTCGTCCTCGTGCTGGTCTTCTGGAAAATCAACGCCAACGACTTAGCGTCTAACGCTTTCAAGTACTTTTCAGGGTTGCGTTTAACCTCGATGCCCATGTCAATGAACGCGTTAAGCTGCTTAGCGGATAACTCCTTGAAATTGATCAGGTGCATTTTTCTCTCGTCTCTCTCACAGAAAGGTTGAACCGAGTTTAGCAAATAAGCTTTATGGAAACCTTTTTCTCGCCGCAGCGCTTCAATTAGGGTGATCAGGCAATGATTCTGCTTGTTGCTTCACGCAAAGACACTGCAAGCTTAAACATCGCAAAACAAGTTCTTAATCACTATCCTTTCAGCGTCACAGGCGAGACTTTTCAGGAAAACCCCATTTTTTCAGCCGATATAAACAGGAAAAAAGTCACCCTCATCATACTAAACGAAGAAGCAGTAAACGCGCAACACCTGCCAGACAGCTTCGCCAACCTAAGCCTAATCGTCTTCATTTCACGGCACAGCAGCACAAGCGGCACGCCAACGCTTTCAGTTCACACGCCTGGCAATTTCGCCGCGGCAGAACTCGGCGGACTTC
>CAZXCX010000074.1:0-5187 GCA_964639375.1 uncultured Candidatus Bathyarchaeia archaeon | reverse complement strand
AAAAAACATCCGCGCCTTTGCGATACATTTTAAAGTTACTATGGAAATGCCATTGTATCTAGGAGAAAGAAATTTGAGCACGAAATGGCGGAGAAGCAGAAAACATCTAAAGTGGCTAGACTTGACTAGCACTAAGAGTCGTTCCAAAATCCTGCGTATTGAAAACATGCGGACTGCAAGAAGCATTTATCCTCAGAACTACAGGTTTTCCCAAAACTATGCCAAACGAAAATGGAAAGAACCGAAGCCTCTCATCGACATTTTCCAAGAAAAAAACTGGATAACCATAGTCGCCGAAATCGCAGGTTTTAATAAGGAAACTCTAAACATAAATGTGAAAGACCAGAAAATAACATTATCTGCTAAAGCCAAAGACCGCAGATACTATAAAAGTTTAAATCTACCAAAAGTAGTCATTCCCAACATCATGCACACCAAGTACAAAAACGGCGTGCTTGAAATCAAACTGAAAAAAGCTGTGAAATAAAAAGCCATTGACAAAGAAGCTGGTTAAAAAATGCCTCATAAACTCAAGAAAACCAGAAAAATGCGTGGTTCCCGAACTCACGGTTACGGCAGAGTAGGTCAACACAGAGACGCAGGCTCAAAAGGACATCGAAAAGTCGGACGCCACAAACACCTGTGGAGCTACGTTGCAACCTACGAACCCGACTACTTCGGCAAAACCGGCTTCACCTCGCCCCAAAGCCTCAGGCACAAGGAAAACATTATCAATGTATCAAAACTCGACGAAATAGCCCAAAAATTCTCGGTTGAAAAAGAAAAAGGCAAATTACACATAGACCTAACAAGCCTAGGCTACACCAAACTTCTAGGCACAGGCAAAATATCAAAAGCACTAATCGTAAATGTAACTTCATGCTCAAAATCCGCAGCCGAAAAAATAAAACAAGCAGGCGGACAAGTCTTAACCGCATCTCAGGAACATGGAGAGTAACGATTAATCAATGGCCGGAAGATTCCTACGCCTTTTCAAACCTCTCGCAAGAGTTTTGCCTGAAATAAAAGTTCCTGAACGCAAAGTTGGGTTTAACGAGAAAATTTTCTGGACCGCGCTGGTCCTGATCGTCTATCTGGTTATGAGCGAGATTTCTCTTTACGGGATTTCTGCGAGTGTACAAGAGCAGTTTGCTCCTTTGAGAGTGATTTTCGCTTCAAACCGCGGCACCCTAATGGAGCTTGGAATAGGCCCTATAGTCACGGCAGGCTTAATACTGCAACTGTTAGCTGGCTCTGCCATTATAGAATGTGACATGTCAAAACCCGAAGACAGAGGCTTGTTCACGGTGGCAAGCAAATTCTTCTCTATACTTCTCACAGGAATCCAGGCTTCAGCTTACATAATAAGCGGCATGTACGGCGCCCTCGCAGGTCCAACAACAATAATTATATTCCTTCAACTTTTAGGCGCTGGAGTAATTGTGATTTTGCTGGACGAGCTGGTTCAAAAAGGCTGGGGACTTGGCAGTGGAATCAGTCTTTTCATCATGGCTGGAGTTGCACAGAACATTCTCTGGCAATCGTTCAATCCTGGAACAGGCTTGTTCGTCGGGTCGCTTGACTCTCTTTTGAGAGGTGGACAAACATTAACGAATTGGATAGTCGGCGCAGGGGCATATCCATCCGTGATCGGGTTCATAGCAACAATTGGAACGTTTCTGGTGATAATTTACTTGGAAGGAGTTAGGGTTGAGCTTCCGATGACCTACGCAGGATACAAAGGTTTCCGTAGCCGTTATCCAATCAAGCTCCTGTACGTTTCAAATCTTCCAGTCATTTTCGCATCCGCGCTTTTCGCCAACGTCTTCTTCTTTTCTCAACTTCTCTGGAGCACCCAAGGGCGTCCTCCTCCAGGACAGAACATTTTGCTCGACATTTTAGGCCAATATAACGCAACGGATAATCAACCATTAGGCGGTCTAGCCTATTTTGTAACGCCACCACGTAACATCCAGAGCGTAGCAGCTGAGCCGATAAGAGCCGCTGTTTATTTGGCTATTCTTGTGGTTTTCTGCGCGGTCTTCTCGCTCATTTGGCTTGAAGTTGGCGGTCTCGGCCCATCTAAAGTGGCGCAGCAGCTTATGGATTCAGGCATGCAAATTCCAGGTTATAGGCGGTCGGGAAGACCCATCGAGTCCATCCTTAAACGCTATATTCCCGTAGTCACAATTCTGGGAGGAATAATTGTGGGATTAGTCGCTGGAATTTCAGATTTCCTAGGAGTTTTCGGCTCAGGAACCGGCATCTTATTGGCCGTTGGCATAATCTACCAGTATTATGAGCTGTTAATGCGTGAAAGAGCGGCTGAAATGTTCCCCGCTTTTAGACGAATCCTCGGAGAATAGTCGGAAGACTCTGGTGCTCACACAAGACTATACCCCCCTTATATAAAGCATGAAACGTAGAGTTAACTGCTGGTTCTTTGTCAAGAAATCTTGACTAAAAACGGGCGTTGCGGGCTTGTTTAGTCAAGAAACCTTTACAAAAACCCTTTAATCACAGAACCAACCCTAGTATGACATCGGGGATTAGCATGAGAAAAAGCCTCGGTCTGCTGCTTGTTCTTACCTTTTTAGTAGTTTCATGCATAGTCGCCGTTAAGCCTGCGTTTTCCTCCGCTGACATAGCCGAAGACTCGTGGACGTCGAAAGCGCCGATGCACCAAGCAAGAGGCGGCTTAGGCGTCGCGGTGGTTAATGGGAAAATTTACGCTATTGGAGGTTCTGTTGCTGCTAGTCCAACCAGCACAGGTTATACATACAGCATGTACGTAGGAACCAATGAAGTGTATGATCCAGCAACGGACACATGGACTTTCAAGGCGCCCATGCCAACTCCGAGGGCTGGTTTTGGCATAGCAGTTTACAATAACAAGATTTACTGTTTTGGCGGAAGAACTGCTGGTCGCAACATTGGGGTAAATGAAGTGTATGATCCAGCAACGGACACATGGGAAACTAAAACGGCCATGCCTACAGCCAGATGGCTGCTACAAGCAAACGTTGTAAACGAAAAAATCTACTTAATAAGCGGAGTGAATACCGCAAGTGACCTCTTAAACGTGAATGAAGTTTACGACCCTGCTACTGATTCTTGGAGTACGAAGGAACCGATGCCGACTGGAGCGAATCTTTATGCTTCAGCCGCCGTTGACAATAGGATATACGTTATAGGTGGCTTTTCAAATGGGAATCAAATATATGATCCTGAAACTGACAGTTGGAGTCTGGGCGTAGCCCCGCCCTCAAATTCGTTATATGCGTCTGCAGGTGTGACAACTGGTGTGATGGCTCCTAAACGAATCTACGTTTTAGGAGTAACCACGCTGATAGGTTTTGCCGCTCCGCCGTGCCTCACTCAGGTTTACGACCCGAGAAACAACAGTTGGACCGTTGGCGCTGCTATACCCACAAATCGTATTAATATGGGAGTTGCCGTCGTAAACGACACGTTATACGCTATTGGAGGTCATTTTCATGGCTCATTTGGACAGATAGCGCCAAGCGCGGCGAATGAGCAGTACACGCCTTTCGGGTACGGCACCGTCCCGCCCGTGGTTGCTGTTGTTTCGCCCGAAAACAAAACGTACAATTCGAGCAGTGTTCCGTTGACGTTTGCGGTGAACAAGCCAACGCAATGGGTGGGCTACAGTCTTGACGGGCGGGATAACGTGACAGTCACGGGTAACACGACAGTTACGGGTTTACAGAACGGCTTGCACAACCTGACGGTTTACGCGAATGACACTTTGGGAAACATGGGAGCCTCTGAAACAATAAGCTTCAGCGTAGAAGTGCCTTTCCCAACAACGCTTGTCGTAACCGCTTCCGGAGCATCAGTGGCTGTGATCGGCGCAGTCTTAGCGATCTACTTCAAGAAACGCAAGCATTAAACAGGAAAACTGCTGTAAATTGCACGATTGCAGTAGCCATCAAAAAGAAAACTTGAAAACATTGCTATAGTAACAAATACAAAACTAAAGCATAAAATAATCCAAGTTTATAGAAAAAAGAACCTAGAGAACTCTACTGCAAGAGTTCACCATTTCATTTTTTACCTTTAAGATGTTTTTGTGGCAACGATACCTTTTTTCTCTCTTTAGTTTTCAGTTTCTTTTCTCTCAGCATTTGCCTATGTCTTTCTAAACCTTCCTTTTTTGATTTCTTGCTTTCAGGCATTTTTTATTCTTCCTGAAACGCTAAGCACTACTAACCTCTCTAAAAAATGTTACCCCCTATCTTTCAGATTTTAAACTTAGAAATCACAAACATTCCAAGCTATTCAAAGAAGTAATCTTAGATGAATGTTCCAAACCTTATTGAAAGTTATCTTAGATGGCTTAGCTATGATTTCTTCGCTACTCTGATTAGCTCTTTAGGTTGTGCAACCTTTTTTGTCTTCCTTTGCTTTGCACTGGTCACAGAGGTCAGATTGCGGTCTATTAAAGCGCCTTTGGTAGATGTACAGTGGATATTGTGTGCAATTCTTACACCAATGCCATCTGTCAGGCGGGGTTCCCTTAACATACTCTACCATTCTTATTCTCCCAAAATAATAACTATGTCACCACTGATATTTTTCAGTTTCGCCAGCTAGAAACTTGGCTGAGATTAATTATGATTCAATTACTCTCTTTACTTCTTTCACTTCACAAACATTCATCTTAGATAAAAATGTAAATGGTAAGTTGATTTATCTTGGATGCTTCTTTAAAAGGACAAGAGCGCCTTAAAACACTCTCTGTGATAGTAACTTCTCACTTCTCCAAGAGAACCTTTTATCGTTACTTCTTTGCCCTGTTTTATCAGCTTGCCACACTCGTTACATACCAAAGCTTTCTTTTGTTTTTCTGATTGCAGCTTCTTAAGTTCCTCACATTGCATTCTAAGTTCGGAAACTTTGCATTTCAAAGACTGAAGCCTAGCCAAAACAGCCTCAACCTTCTCCTCACGCTCCACCACATCATTATGATAGGGCTTCTCTTTTACTGCCATCTTTCAACCCAAGCTCTCTATGACATAGGCAACCTACACAGAAAGACTTTCCATCTAATTCATAATACTTTATTTCCCAAACGAAATATTCCCAAAAACCACACTTCACAAACATTTCAAGGTAGTTCATAAAAGAATAATCTTAGATGAGTTTTTGCCACCAGTCTATGTT
>CAZXCX010000073.1:0-5253 GCA_964639375.1 uncultured Candidatus Bathyarchaeia archaeon | reverse complement strand
ATAACATAGATGTGGTCGCTGCATCCGAAAACGGAATTATCGTGAAATCTGCCCCATATGGAAATACTAACGCGGTTGCAGAATTAACCCTCGGTTTAATGTTGAGTGTTTCAAGAAATCTTCCGCAGGCACATCAATCCTTGAAAAGCGGCACATGGAAGAAAGAGGCACTAAAAGGAACCGAGCTATCTTACAAGACTTTGGGTATTTTGGGCTGTGGAAAGATTGGGCAAAGAGTGGGTGAACTGGCCCGCCGTGGTTTTGACATGGAGGTTATTGGATACGACATAGATCCCTGCGTTGAATCAACCATAAAAATCGTGCCTAAAGAAGAGGTTCTTGCAAAAGCGGATTATGTGAGCATCCACACGGGCGGAACAGAAGTGGTCGTAGGGGCGAAAGAACTTTCATTAATGAAGCCCACCGCTTACCTCATAAACACTTCACGAGGCAGCAACGTTGATGCGCAAGCGCTGTACAAAGCGCTGAAAGAGGGAAAAATAGCTGGCGCCGCTCTTGACGTGTACGCAGAAGAGCCTAAGGCGGAAGGCGCCGAGTTTAAAAATAAACTGAAAGAGCTTGACAACGTCATCTTCAGCTCGCATTTGGGCGCCTCAACCTTGGAGGCTCAGAGGGAAACTTCAATCGAAATTGCGCGTGTTGTGTCAGGCTATCTTTTGGGAGGAGACTTTACCAGCGCAGTGAATGCTGGCGAAAGCATAGAACTTGAAGAAACACCCGTTTACACGCTGTTTATCCATCATCGAGATGTCCCCGGCGTGTTCGCCAACATTGACAAGGTTCTGGCTGACAACGACATAAACATAAGAGCAAACTACTCCCGACAGATTGGAAGCAGCGGCTACGCAATTTCTGTATACGTGCTTCACAAGAAAGTTCGCCCTGAAATCATAAAGACTCTAAAGGGAATTGAAAATGTTTGTAATGTAAAAGTCTAGTTCTATCACATAAAAAGAGTGGGTAGGCTGGAGCCATCTTCCTAAATGGAAGACGCTAGCGGTCACACTGTCATCAATGTTATACTTGCGATTGTTGTGTTTAGCTAATTTCGGGGCTTCTTAGAAGCTACATTAGCAGATTATATAAGCGTGCTTCTGTCTAAGGATAAGTAATGAGACTTGGGGTTTTGTTTTCAGGCGGCAAAGATTCGACGCTTGCACTGCATAAAGCCGCAGAAAAGGAAGAAGTAATGTGCTTAATCACTTTGGTTTCTGAGAACAAAGAGAGTTTCATGTTTCACACGCCAAACATAGACGTTACAGCGTTGCAAGCCGAAGCCATGGGTTTGCCAATGATAAAAAAAGCGACGGCGGGTAAACCTGAAGAGGAGCTTAAAGACTTGGAAGAAGCAATCGCGCAGGCAATCAAAGACTTTAAAATAGAAGGCGTTGTTACAGGTGCAGTGGAATCAGCATATCAATCTAAGCGAATCCAAACCATATGCGACCGACTGAATATTTCATGCTTTAGCCCGCTTTGGAAGAAAAACCAGAAAGCCCTCTTGGAAGAACTCGTGGCGAAGGGTTTCAAAGTGATCATCTCGGGCGTTTTTGCCTATCCCCTTGACGAAAGTTGGCTGGGAAAAGAAATAGACAACGAACTGATAGAACGCCTATCGCTTCTCGGAAAAGAGTTTGGTTTAAGCGTTGCAGGGGAAGGCGGCGAAATAGAAACCACCGTTTTAGACGCCCCGCTGTTCAAGAAGAAAATCGAAATTTTAGATTCTGCTGTTGAAGCAAAAGGTAACTCAGGCGTTTTCATCATCAAAAAAGCACGATTGGCACCAAAATGACTTTTGGTTTTACAAGATGCAAACAATCGGAAGTTACGCGTGCGGCTGTTCCTAAATTGATGAAAAGACGGTTTTTAGTTCACTTTATCTTGAGGGGGCATCTGAAATCATGAACTTCTAACGAAGAAAAGGCTGAAAACCTAACCTAAATAATGATTTTTGACCTTTCAAAGTAATTTAGGAACAAGCATGCGCGCTAGCTGTCAATCCAATTATGAAACAATCAAAGTATTCGAGCCACCTGCCGTCAGAGATTGTAAATGGACCTGTGGTATTCATCGGTTATAATGAAATCAAATGTTTCAATTGGAACTTCAGGATTGTAAACAACGCGCGCTAAGAGAGACGATTAAAATTTAAAACCCAACCACCGCGCTTATAAGCCCAACTAAAAGTTGGGTAAAGGCGACATAATTTCGTCTTCTAGTTCTCCCCAGCTACATCAGTGGTTTCAGCTTCTACTTCTTTCTTCTTAGCTTTGAAATGTGGGCAAGCTGTCCCTTTAGGGTCTATAGCACGATGAAAAATTTTGCAACGTCCATTCTCAAAGTTAACGCAATCCTCATGCTTATGTTTCATAAAATCCATTGTCGGAAGCATGCGTCGCAGTCGTCGTATGGCATCCCGCAGAAAATTTATTCTCGGCACCTTTTCCATGTATTTTTTGTAACTATCGCCAAACTCTTCATAATTGAGTCGATCTTTTTTTGAAGAGACATTGACGTTATATAAAGGTTTATTCGAGAGGTATTCAGTTGCCGTTTTCAGGAAGGAGAGGATTAAAATAGCGCGCGTTCACTCTCGCAGAAGCAGCAATGCCAGTGCAAGTTAAAAGTTAAATGCCTCATTTTGAGTAGTTTAGGTTGATGAGGGATTTGAACTCCTCAGTGGCGAAGTCTCCCATCACTCTTCTTTTCTTCATATTCAGATATTACTACATTATTTGGATACTTTTATATCAGAATGGCTACAGAATATATGTTAGCGTTCTATGGTAGGTGTTAACTTTTGGCAAAGAAAGGTGAAAAATACAAGTGCGAAGAATGCGGGCTTATCGTTGTAGTTGAGGATCCTTGCGGCTGTGAAACAGTCGAGCTACTATGTTGCGAAATGCCGATGAAACCCGTTAAGGCAGCTGCGAAACCAAAAGCCAAGAAAAAATAGAATCTTCAACTGTCCCTCCTTTTTTTAGTTATGCTCCATTTGCTCTTAGTAGGCGCAGATTTGTTGCTGTTTCGACTTTATAGAACAACTGATTACACGTCTGTATTTTAGGTAAACAAAGCTTATTTTAAAAAGTTATAATACCCTAGGGAATTAGGTGCACTATTGACAATACCGAGAGGCAAGCGCAATAAAGCGATTATAGTTTTACTTCTTCCTGCAATCATTTTTCTCTGGATTATTGGGTGGAGTCTATATTGGATCGGCCACCAAAAAGAACCGCGGAAAGCTCAGCCTTCTTCCTCCCCTAAAGAAGAAGACTATGTAAGCCTAATACCCATAGTGTTTGAAGAACCCTCAGAAATAGAGAATTAGGCAAACACTAAAGGAAGCCGCTTGTTAACCGTTTAAAGTTGCCTTATAGGCTGCACAGGCGAACTAAACGCCGTACTCAGCTACTTTTTTTCAAAACTTTCGAGATTCTATGCCAAACTACTATTTGCGAAAACTGGAGCCATTTTTTTCCGTTTTAAAGGTGCATCAACGTTTGTTTTGCGTATTGATTTAGAAGAACCTGTGTTTCTTTTTTTCTTGTTTCTTTGGGCTCTCGTCCGTCGCTTCTGGACTTTCGACTAGGGCTTCGCCTTCTATGGCTGTTACGGTAACACCGCTTTCTTCGGCTTCTTCAGGAGTTGCTTCTTCAGGCTGAGACGCTTCTTCTGTTTCTTCAGGTTGAGCAGGCGCTTCTTCTTTTTTTTCCTTCTTAAGAGGGGGAGTTGCTGGTTGTTGCGACTCTTGCTCTAGCTTAGTTTCAAGCTCTCTTTTTTTGGCTTCCAGCTGAGCTATGGCGTCCTTGGTAGCCTTGTTGCTGTTCTTCAACTCTTCAATCACGGCTTTCTCCTTATTCAGCTCTTCCATCACAACTTTTTGCTCAAGAGCCAGCACACTGTTTTCCAATTCCTTCTGTTGTTCTTTCAAAGAACGCGTCTCTGCCTCAAGCTCCGCTCGCATAGCTTGCAGTTTTTCAAGCTCTTTTAGTGCGCTCATTTTTCATCAAGCTTACAACGATGATATAAAAGAATAACTTTATGAAAAGGCAATACATATTCAAGATTTAGAGTACAACTTAAGTAGTGAAGCACCTCGCCCAAAATAATAACGCAAATTTTGTATAGGAGTTCCTTCTTCGATTCGCGTCTCACAAACAAGCCAGAACCGCTAAGCAAATAATTTTGAGGCATTAACTCTTATTCATTGAACCTAACCTTTGCCATTGGCACTTTGATTCTTTCTCTTTTTCTGAGTGATGGCTGAAAGTTATTAAGGAGAGACATTATTTCTACATGAAATACGAGAGGAGCTGTGAGTTTGAGCTTCAAAAGGCGCATGCATCCGAAAGTCAGCAAAGCCGAGATAGAAGTGTTCAAGGCATTAAGCGCGGCTGGACTAACCAGCGGTATGGTAACACAAAAAACAATCGTGCTGAAATTAACCATCCCTGATTTTTGTTGGCTCAATAAGCGAAAGATCGTGTATCTGGACGGCTTGCAAGCGCACTCAAACGATAAACAGCAAAAACGTGACGAAGAAATCTGCGATTTGCTGACGGCTCAAGGTTGGGAAGTGCTCAGAATACCGTATGAACCGCCTTTAAGTAAGAGATCTCTGAAGGAAATCATAGAGACAATTAAAAAGTTCATAAGTTTGAATGACGAGTGAGGATCAATTATGTTTTCTCTTCTCAGCGGTAGCAATTTTCAACAGACGAGCCTTGAATCTATTACACGGCGTTTTTTACAGTTTTCTGCTTGTTCCTCATATCTGGTTGAGATGTATAGGAACACAAATTAATTTGGCTCATGAACACAAGATACACATTCAAAAGCGGAAAATCGAAAAGAAAGAGCCTATTAATTGCCGGGTCTTCGTTGTTGCAGATCCGTCGGTATCATTTCAGGTTCGAGTTCGATGTTATTAAGTGTCCCTTTTTTTCCAAGGCTCAGTTGTCTTTCGCCTCTAAATGCTGAAGTTCGCGCATTCTCAATTTGAACGGTGTCTCCAGCCGCTACAGAGTCTATCTGTTCATTCCATAGACAAAGCTTTATTTTCCCAGTTTCGTCCGCTATTAACGCTTTAGCCAAGCTGGCGAGATTTCCATATCTTGTAACAACGTGCTTCGGCTGTGTAACTTCCAAGATTTTAGCCTTCAGACTGACATGGCTCATTCCAGTTCGCAAATCTTTGATGGAATTGGCAGTAGCTGTTCTAGCTTTCTT
>CAZXCX010000072.1:0-5301 GCA_964639375.1 uncultured Candidatus Bathyarchaeia archaeon | reverse complement strand
CCTTTGCTTTTCCTCCGGTAAAATCCCTTTTTTCTACTGGCACTTCCTCAATGACGAATAGAGGGATTTCCCTCTCCAAAGCGTCTAGAGCAGCCTCCAAGTTCTGCAGATTGGCATAGCCAAACGGAACAGAAGTCAAAACCACTATGCCGGCTTTACTTATCATCGTCAAATTGGCTTTGTGCGTTTTTTCAGTTATCGACGAGAACGGAGCTTCAGTTGCAACAGGAATCTTCAAAAACTGTGCCGTTTCAAAGTCGGTGTCTAACACGTTTAGAACGCCAGCGGTGACGCAGTAGCCTTCGTCCAGAAGAATCTTCATAAGCGAAGCCCCCGTGCCAGCTCCACATATTAAATGGATTGAACACTCTCTAGATGGACAAGCTTTCTGAGGTGACAAAGGAATAACAAAGATCGAGTTTGTGACAAGATGCTTGTTCACTATAGCATCAACGTTAAAAACGCCTTTTATGTTTTCGCTCGTCAGAACTTCAGCCAGACTGCCAGCGGAAAAAATCTTGCCATCCTTAAGCATAATCGCTGATTTGCAATAACGTGCAGCCAAGTTGAAGTCGTGAAAAACAGCTAGCACTATCAACTTTTCTTTCACGCAGAGGTCTTTTATAAGGTCCATAATTTCTAATTGATTGACAATGTCCAAATGAGTTAAAGGTTCATCCAGCAACAAAATCTTTGGCTCTTGAGCCAAAGCGCGGGCAATTATTACGCGCTGTTTCTCACCTCCACTTAACTCGTTTATTGGTCTTTCTGCTAAATGCCAGATGTTGGTTAGGTTCATGACTTTCCGTGCAACAGCCATGTCCTTCTCACTTTCCATTTGGAACCTCTTCATGTGAGGATTACGCCCCATTAGAACGATGTCCAACGCGGCAAAATTGAAACCGATACTGGTGTCCTGCGGGACTACTGCCATCTGTTTTGCAACATCAACGCTTTTGAGAGAATATATATCAGCTTCATTAAGTAGAATGGTGCCCTTGTGAGGTTTGAGACTGCGGCTTATGCTTTTGAGTAAAGTGGTTTTTCCAGACCCATTAGGTCCAAGAATCCCCACGAAGTCACCGCCCTTAACCGAAAGACTAACGTCTTCCAGAACCTTGACAGACCCATAGCGGCATTCGACGCCATCAACGTTTAAAAACACCAAATTTGCCACCACCCTCTCATGCTGCATAGCTCTGTTTTTTCTTCTTCAAAAGAAAAATGAAGAAAGGCGCACCAAAAAGCATGGTTATGATTCCAACGGGCCATTCACGGGTTGATACAGATACAAATGGAGTGGATAAAACCCGAGCTAAATCATCACAAAGCACTAAAAATATCGCGCCAATTATAGTGGAAGTTGGTAAGAGTATGCGATGGTCCGGCCCAATTACCAGTCTAGTCAAGTGAGGAATCATTAAACCTACGAAGCCTATGAGACCACAAACGGAGACTGCTGCCGCCGTTATCAAAGAGGCCAACACTAGAAGAATTTGTTTAGATCTTTCAACATTTACGCCTAGGTGATGAGCAGTTTCTTCGCCCATAGCAAGCAAGTTAAGGTCACGGGCGTAGAAATACGCGGTCACAATGCCTATTATTATGAAAGGTAGGATCGCCCATATGTCCTTCCAATAAACGTTTGAATAGCCGCCCATAAGCCAAAACACAATGTCATGGAGCCTGTTGGCAGCTATTATCTCCAAAAGCCCGACAACTGCAAACAGAAAAAAGTTGACAGCTATCCCACAAAGCAACAACGTTGTCACTGGGACTCTAGAGCCAACCCGGGAAAGGTTATAAACTAGAAACATTGCGGATAGAGCGCCAATAAAAGCCGCTACCTGCACAAGACGCAACTCGAAAAATACAAAACCTATTCCGGAAAGTATGGAGACAGAAGCACCGACTGCTGCCCCAGCCGAAACGCCCAGCACATATGAGTCCGCCATAGGATTTTTGAATACTCCCTGATACAAAACGCCTGCTGCTGCTAAGGCGGCGCCAATTAAAACACCTGCTATTATTCTCGGCAAACGTACTTCAAGGACAATGGCCTCATTCTGAGACGAGATCAACGAAGAATCAATGAATCTATCCAAAAATGGAATTTGCTTGCCTAATATGCCGAGAATATCTGGAAATGGAATCTGAGCATAACCCACGTTTAGAGAAACTATGACCGTTATGATTAAAGCCAAAACTAAAAGAAGTACAATTAGCTTCCATCGTGAAGTACGCCGAAAAAAAGTGCTTTCAACTTCGTCCGTGCTCATTTTTTTTCCACACAAAAAAAGGAAAGGTAGTTTAAAAGAGTTCAGGATGGAAGAACTCAGCCAATTGCTCTATCGCGTCTACGACTCTGGGTCCTGCTCTTTCTATGATGTTATGATTGATTTGGTAGATTCTATCATTTTTTACAGCATTCATTGTGTCCCAGCCAGGTCGCGCCTTAACAGCGTCTAAACTTGCCTGCTCCCCAGTACCCATGCCGCCAGCGGGCAACACTATAACGTCAGGGTTTCGGGCGATAAGCGCTTCAACCTGATACTGGTAATAGTCCATTTGCTGGTCTCCGAAAACGTTAGTACCACCCGCTTTCTCTATGAGCTCGGTTTGCCATGCCTTTGCGCCAATAGTCCATGAGGACGTGATTTCATAATAAGTCTCATAGTAAACTTTCGGCTTAGTTGCATTCGCCACTGTTTCGGCCACTGCGTTAATCCGGCTGGTTAGATCGTTCACAAGAGCCGTTGCCTCAGCACGCTTGCCAGTTGCATTCCCCACAAGTTCAATGTTCTTAAGAATACCATCGACACTGGTTGGATCTAACACTAAAACTTTGTACCCACGCTCGCGCAAGGTGTCCACGCTTTCCGCTTGGACGCCGCCACTCGCAAAAATTAAGTCTGGACCAAGAGAAGTAATCACTTCCAGATTCGGGGATGTAAAATCGCCAACGCTGGTCATGTTGCCTGCCGAAATCCATGCCGCGAAATCATATGGATAATCATCGTAGTCAGTAACCGCCACGACTTTATCACCTGCACCTATAGCAAACAAGATCTCAGTGCAACTCGGCGCAACCGAAACAATCTTGTCGGGATAAGCAGTTAGGCTAGTCGTGTAGCCGTGGTCATCCACCAAATTCTGCAAAGCCGCGACGCCCTCATCAGAAATCTGACCCTGATAGTAGATATAAACGAAAGCCGCTGAAACAATCAAGGTTATAGAAACAACAGCTGCGATAATCACATATGTTTTGTTCATTTGCACTACTCTCCTCTTTATGGTTGGTTTATCCAACCCTCATTAATAAATTTTGTTCCTCACGCAATATTTAAAACAAACTCTACCGTTAGAGAGGATGCTGATAGAAATGAACTCTGAAACTCCTCCTTTACTGGTATATCTGGAAGAGAGAGGAATATCACTGAAAGACCTTATAGACACGGCGCTTGAGCTGTTCGTTCCTCATCCGGGTTTAGAAACAGAAGAAAAAGCTGCTGAAATGCTCCGAGAAGAATTTCTCGACGCCCTGTCCGACGTGAACGTTTCCTGTCTGGAAGTAGCCTGCTTCCGGGCACAAGAAGACGCCGAGAACGGGTTGATTCCGGGACTGTCGAAAGAAAGGTTCATGGGACGCCCAGGACTGGTAGCTGACGAGTTGTTGGGATTGGCAATAGCTAACTATATCGCTGGAGTAAAAGGGATTTTTGAGTTCACGCGGTTCGACCAAGCTAAGCCTGGGATACTGAAAAAGTTGGGGCCAATCGCAAACGATGCTATAGGGGGTCTAGTCGCAGGCGTGTCATCGAACGTGTACACCCGAGCTTTGAGGAACGCAAAATAAATTACCTTTTAGCCTTATCACGCGGCTCTTTTTTTAAAGCAGTGAAAAAACCGTGGCAATCGCAAGCCGTAGCCACTACAAACTTGTCTTTCTTTTCAACTTGAGCGAAAAACTCTAAAAGTTCACTGCCTTTGAGAGCGCCAATGCCAGGAGCCAGCTGGTGACTAATCAGAATAAAGCCTTCAGGACAGGCGAATTTCATTAGTCTATCCATAGTGCATGGTTTTCTCGTGTGCGTGGACGGGCACACTTCTGGCGCTTCACACTTCTCTATGCAGTCTTTATCTCGGTTGTAGCTTACGATAAGGTTGCCTCTTCCAGCCCGCAGAATCACCGAGGGAGGCAAGTTAGCGAGTATATAGTTTATCGCCTCATCCCAAGGTGCAAGCTTGAACCTGCTTTGTGCCAGTTCAGCCGCTACGTGGATGGGGGCGGTTGGAAACACGTACTCAGGTTTCAGGCGCGCCATTAACTGTGAAACTGTAGCAATTTCTCCTTGAATGAAATGCTCACCTTCTGCGCCAATTTCGAAAGCGGTTTTTAATTTATATCTTTTGACTGCAAGGCAGTTTGGGTCTTTATCTACCAGCACGAACCCTCTTCTCTTCTTCCTAAGGTATTCGACCGCCATGCACCCGTATTTTCCGCCTCCAACAATGATATCCATTTTCGCCCACTTTTTGCCTGCTTAAGCAGATGCATAGGTCATCCAGCCACATTATAAAATTTTACCTTTAATTGGAAAAAAGCAAGCTAACAGAAATAAACATAAAAGCTGGCAGTTCATAGGGTTTTCTTTTAAACAATTGTTCTTTTCTCGGGGTTTACCATAAGATTATAATAGTTTGCTGATTGAGGAGATTACGCAGTTGGAGCGCCATGGTTCAAACAAGTCTGTGCATTGTCACCCACACCTTTCTGCCTCATGTAGGTGGAATAGAAAGGGTTGTTTACGAACAGTGCAAGCGGTTGATGCAGAAACAGTTTGAGCTCATGGTGTTGACACACAGAAACTACACAGACAAAAATTACGTTTTTGACGGAATAAGGGTTCGATGTTACGATTCGGTAAACATCGGATTTAAGCTAGGAATTCCATACGTCATTCCACAAATTACCAGCTACAAAACTTTTTTGGAATCGGTTAAATCCAGCGATCTCATACACGTGCATGGTCACCCGTACCTATCGTCCCTTATTGCCGCTAAACTCGCAAAGAAATACTCGAAACCTTTGGTGCTCACTCAGCACAACACTTTCATAGAATACGAAGACAGCCTTTGGGATCACGTTGAGTGGCTAAACGACTACACTATCGGAAAGCAAGTTCTGAAAGAGGCTGACAAAATAGTAGTTGTCAGTAATGCAACAGGGAATTACGTTTTGAGCCTAGGAGCAGATCCTGAAAAAATACGCGTGCTTCACAACGGTGTTGACGTAAATCG